>JAAAPG010000037.1 GCA_009908405.1 Alphaproteobacteria bacterium
GACAGAACAAACCGGCGCAGATGCCGTGGACGCCGCCATCGCGTTTTGCGAAAAACAGGGCGTGGGCCATGGCGTGACGCAATACCGCCTGCGCGACTGGGGGCTGTCGCGGCAACGCTATTGGGGCTGTCCGATCCCCGTGGTGCATTGCGACACTTGCGGCGTGGTGCCGGAGCGCAAGGAAAACCTGCCAATCGCGCTGCCCGATGACGTGTCTTTCGACCAACCCGGCAACCCGCTGGACCGCCACCCGACATGGCGCGATTGCGCCTGCCCGTCCTGCGGCAAACCTGCCAAGCGCGAAACCGACACGATGGACACCTTTGTCGATTCGTCATGGTATTACGCGCGGTTCACGTCCCCCCGTGCCGACACACCCACCGACAGGGCGGACACCGAGTACTGGATGAATGTCGACCAGTATATCGGCGGCATCGAACACGCGATCCTGCACCTGCTGTATTCCCGCTTCTTCGCCCGCGCGATGGTGAGAACCGGGCATTTGCCGGAAACGGCGAAAGAGCCGTTCAATGCGCTGTTCACGCAGGGCATGGTGACGCACGAGATTTACATGACCTTGGATGACAAGGGCCGGAAAATCTATCACCTGCCCGAAGACATCGAGGACGGGAAGCTGAAAGCTACGGGTGAGGCGGTGAAAACCATCCCCTCCGCCAAGATGTCGAAATCCAAGAAAAACGTGGTCGACCCGGTCAACATTATCCAAGCCTTCGGGGCCGATACCGCGCGGTGGTTCATGCTGTCCGACTCACCCCCGGAACGTGACGTGGAATGGACGAGCGCGGGGGCCGAAGCGACCTACAAGCACCTGAACCGCGTCTGGACGCTGTGCGACAAGATCGCCGCCATGGAGGTGGGTCAGCCCTCGGACGCCGATACCGACCTGCTGCGCACCACGCATCGTGCGATTGATGCGGTCACGAAAGCGGTGGAAAACTTCGCCTTCAACAAGGCGATTGCCGAACTTTACGCCTTCACCAACACGCTGTCGAAATCGAAAGCGTCGGGTACCGCGCAGGTCACCGCCATGAAAACGCTCGCGCAACTGATGGCCCCGATGGTGCCGCACCTGGCCGAAGATATCTGGGCACGGCTGGGCGGCGACGGGCTGGTCGCGCAAGCGGATTGGCCCAAGGCCGACCCGGCAATGTTGGTGGCCGATACCGTGACCCTGCCGATCCAGATCAACGGCAAACGGCGGTCCGAGATCACCGTGGCGGCAGATGCCAGCAAGGAAGAGGTTGAAAAGCTTGCGCTGGCAGAGGATGCTGTCGTCAAGGCGCTGGCGGGCAACCCGCCGCGCAAGCTGATCGTTGTGCCGGGGCGGATCGTGAATGTGGTTGTCTGACAGACGAGCTTTCCTATTGGGCGCATTGGCGCTGTCGGGCTGCGGCTTTACCCCCGCCTACGCCCCCGGCGGCGCGGGCGCGGCCTTGCGCGGTCAGGTCCGCGCCGATGACCCGAGCGATTCGCTGGGCTTTGCCTTTGTTGGCGCGCTGGAGGAACGTGTGGGTCGCCCGCAAACCGCGCGTTATGCGCTTTCCTACAGCATTTCCACATCGGAACGCGGGGCGGCCAGCATTGTCGGCGTGGGCGAAACCCGCATCGCGCTTCTGGGCAGCATCGACTACGCGTTGACCGACACGGCGACGGGCGAAACCATCACCTCTGCCAGCCTGCGCAACGTGACGAACTATTCCACCACCGCGAACCAGCTTGCCACGCAGCGCGCCCGCGAAGATGCCGAGGCACGCCTGATGCATATTCTGGCCGACCAGGTCGCCACGCGCCTGCTGGCCGCCATGGCGGAATGAAGCTTAGCCCCCGTGATTTTGCGCGCCTTGTTGCCAAGCCCGACCTTGGCCTGTCGGGCGTACTGATCTACGGGCAAGACGCCATGCGCGTCGCGCTGAAACGGCAGGAACTGATCGCCGCCACCATCGGCCCGCACGGCGAAGCCGAAATGCGGCTGGAACGGCTGGCCGGGGCCGACCTACGACGCGACGCCGCGCAACTGCTGGACGCGGTCAAGGCGCAAGGCTTCTTCCCCGGCCCGCGCGTGGTGTTCCTGGACGGCGTGACCGACCAAGGCACCGAGGCGGTGCAGGCCGCGCTGTCCGATTGGCGGCCGGGTGACGCGCAGATCATCGCGACGGCGGGTATGTTGAAAGCCAGCTCGAAACTGCGCAAGCTGTTCGAGGGCGCGCGCGCCGCCGGGGCCGTGGCCATCTATGACGACCCGCCCACGCAAGAGGAAATAGAGGCCGAACTGACCCGCGCGGGCCTGACCCAGATCAGCCCCGACGCCATGCGCGACCTGACCGCGCTGTCACGGGCGCTGGACCCCGGCGATTTCCGGCAGACGCTTCAGAAAATCGCGCTCTATAAACACGGCGACAGCACGCCGCTGACCCCGGCAGAGGTGGCCGATCTGGCCCCTGCCAGCACCGAGGCCGCCGTCGATGACCTGCTGCATGCCGTGGCAGAGGGCCAATCGGCCAAGGTCGGCCCGCTGATGGTGCGGCTGCACGCCCAAGGGGTGGCGGCTGTCACGCTGGCCATCATGGCGATGCGCCATTTCCGCAGCCTGCACGCCATGAATTGCGATCCGGGCGGGCCATCGGCGGGCATTCAACGCTTGAAGCCCCCGATTTTCGGCCCCCGCCGCGACCGTTTGTTGCGGCAGGCCCAAGGCTGGGGGCTGGTGCGCTGCGAAGCAGCCCTTGCCACGCTGACAGAGGCCGATCTGACCTTGCGCTCATCCTCGAACGCGCCCAGCATGGCGGTGATGGAACGCGCGCTGATCCGTCTGGCGATGATGGCGCGCCGCTAAACAGGGGGCCGCCCATGTATACCGTCATCGGCAAAGCCAACAGCCGCGCGACCCGCGTCTTGTGGGTGCTGGAGGAACTGGGGCTGGGTTACGAGCACATCCCCGCCGCGCCACAATCCGAAGGGGTGGTCAGCTTCAACCCGGCGGGCAAGGTGCCGGTCCTGATCGAGGACGGCACGCCGATCACCGATTCGACCGCGATCATCCAGTATCTGGCCGACAAGCACGGCGACCTGACCTTTCCGGCCGGCACATTGGACCGCGCGCGGCAGGATAGCCTGACGCAGTTTCTGCTCGATGAATTCGACGCAGCCCTCTGGATGGCCGCGCGCCATTCCTTTGTCTTGCCCGAAGAACTGCGCCAATCCGCGATCAAGCAATCGCTGATCTGGGAATTCACCAACAGCCAGAAAACGCTGGCGCACCGCATGGGCGACGGGCCGTTCCTGATGGGCGACCGGATGACCGTGCCCGATGTGATCCTGACGCATTGCGGCCACTGGGCGCGCATCGCGAAATTCCCGGTGCAAGAAGAAAAGCTGACCGCCTACCTGGACCGCATGTTCGCCCGCCCCGCGCTGCGCGAGGTGATGGAGCGGATGGGGTGAGCCAGCTCCTCACACCATCGTGACACCGCGGTTTGAAACATATCCGCGGTTTCCCGCGTAATATGGTCAAATGCCAGTCAACCCCGGAGGCCCCACATGCGGCTCACCACCCTCTTCGCCACGCTGTTCGCGGCGTTCTTCACCGCCCTGCCCGCCATGGCCCAGACCCAGACCGCGCTGGTTGCGGGGGGCTGCTTCTGGTGCGTCGAATCCGATTTTCGGCGCGTCGAGGGCGTGACCGATGTGCGCGTGGGTTTCGCGGGCGGCAGCCAGCCCAACCCCGAATACAAGGCGGTCGCCAGCGGGCGCACCGACCATCTGGAGGTGACGCAGATCACGTTCGACACGGACCAGATCAGCTATCGGCAGGTGCTGGACCTGTTCCTGCGGTCTATCGACCCGTTCGATGCGGGCGGGCAGTTCTGTGACCGGGGCATGCAATATTCCACCGCCATTTTCGCCACGCCCGACCAGCAACCCATCGCCCAAGCCGCGATCGCGGCGGCAGAGGCGGAACTGGGCAAATCCATCGTCACACCGGTGCGCGAGATGGCGCAGTTCTACGAGGCGGAGGAGTTTCACCAGAACTACGCCAATAGCGAGGAACGCACGCTGACCCGCTTTGGCTGGATTCCCCGCAAGGACGCCTACAAGAACTACCGCGAATCCTGCGGGCGGGACGCGCAGGTGCGCCGCATCTGGGGCAGCGACGCGCCGTTCGTGGGCGGCTAAGCCAGGGCGGCGTCAATCTCGGCGCGCGTTGGCATCGCCCCGGCGGTGCCCGCGCGCCCGACCTGCACCCCGGCGGCGACGGTGGCAAAGCGCATGGCATCTTGCGGTGACATCGCTTCGTCCAATGCCGCGGCCAATGCGCCAGTAAAACAATCGCCCGCGCCGGTTGTGTCCACCGCGTCCACTGCCATGGCGGGCACGTGTATTTCCGGCGTGCCGCGCGCGTGCCAGCTTGCACCCTCTGCGCCCTTGGTGACGATCACGGTTTCCACCGGCAAATCTTCGAACGGAACGCCCAGCGCAGCCTGCAATTGCGCGGCTTCGACCGCGTTCACGATCAGGATATTGGCGAAGGGCAGGACGTCTTGGGTGGCCTGCGCGTCAAACGGCGCGGCGGAATAGATCACTTCCATCCCAAGGCCCATGGCACATTCGGCCATCTGCGCCACATGCGCGGTTTCGTTCTGGACAAGAAGAAGATCCCCCATATCGGCCTTGGATAGCGCGGCTTGTGCCTGGTCCAGGTCAATCGCCCGGTTCGCGCCGGGATGGATGACAATGCTGTTTTCACCTTCCGGTTCCAGCAGGATGATCGCGTGGCCCGTGGCCTCTGCCACAACCTGCACGCCCGACACGTCGACGCCGAACGCGGCCAGCGCGGCGTCTGCCCCGCCCGCGCCCACGGCCCCGATATGGCGCACAACGGTCCCGGCCAGCGCGGCAGCGACCGACTGGTTGGCCCCCTTGCCGCCCAGTTCAACGCCGTAGCCGGAGGCCGCCAGCGTTTCACCGGGCGCAAGCCGGTGCGGCAACGTGTAGATGTGGTCCTGGTTGATGGACCCGAAGCAATAAACCGTCATTTCCGTTCCCGTTTTACCGGCATGTCTGGCCTTGCGCGCGCAGCGCGGCTTCCTCTGCGCGCAAACGCTGCAACGCGGCCTGTTCCGCTGCGATATCCACGGGCACCCGTTGGGCTGCGCGGGGCTGTTGAACCGGCTCGGTGCAGAACAGCTCCGGCAAGCCACACAGCCGCAGCAATGTCTTGCCCTCTTGCGCCGGGATCACGCGGGTGCCGCGCGCCACCGCGCGCTCGCGTTCCGCGATCTCTGTCAACACCTCGCCCAAACGCCCGTCGCATACAGGCGGACGGGCACACGCAGCCAAAATCAGGATCAGAAGAAGCGTTACACGAGCCATACCCGCCTTCTAGCATATCGCGCGCGCGCGCCCAGAAAAAACCGCCAGCCCTTTTTTCCGCGTGCCGTGCGGCATACATCTTGCAAGACCCATGCAGGAGCGCCCATGACCGATCATCCAAACCCAGTGTTGCAGTTCATGCTGACCCGGCGCTCGCGCCCGGCGAAACTGCTGCGCGCCCCCGGCCCCGACCGCGCCGCCTTGGAACAGATGTTGCAAGCCGCCGCGCGCGTACCCGACCATGGCAAGCTGGAACCGTGGCGCTTCATCGTGCTGGAACACCCGGCGGGCGCGCGGGTGGCCGGGACGATCATGGACTACGCGCAAAGCAAGGGGCTGGACGGCGAAAAGCCCGCCCGCGCCTTTGCCGACAGCCCGCTTTGCGTGGCCGTGATCGCCAGCCCCAAACCGTCCGAGAAGATCCCGGAACTGGAACAGACCCTGTCCGTGGGGGCGGTTTGCCTTGGGCTGGTCAATGCCGCGCTGGCCACCGGCTGGGGCGCGAATTGGCTGACGGGCTGGCCCGCGCATGACCACGCGCTGATGGTGCAGGTTCTGGGGCTGGCCCCGCAGGAATGGGTCGCGGGATTCATCCATATGGGCACGGCAGAGGCGACACCGCCCGACCGCCCGCGCCCGGACATGTCGGCCATAACCGAATGGGTGCACGCATGATCCTGTCCTCTTACGCCCATGCCATCGGGCAATTGCGCGACCCCCGCTTTCGCCGGGTTATCTGGTTTGGCGTCGCCCTTGCCGTCGCACTTTTATTCGCCATGTATGCGCTGGTCCTGCTGGTGGTGCAGGTCTTCGTTCCCGGCACCCTGACCTTGCCCATCGCGGGCGAGGTGTCGGGCCTGCACACCCTTCTGTCCATCGGATCGTTGATCGTCCTGCTGGGATTGTCGGTGTTCCTGATGGTGCCCGTCGCCTCGGCCTTCACGGGCCTATTCCTGGAGGACGTGGCGGACGCGGTCGAGCGCCAGCATTATCCCGGCCTGCCCGCGCCAACCCCGGTGCCCTTCGCCACGGCACTAACCGATTCGCTGCGCTATTTCGGCCTGCTGGTGGCGCTGAACCTGCTGGGCATGGTGGTGTTCGTGTTTTCAGGCGGCTTGGGCTTCGTGGTGTTCTGGGGAATCAACGCATGGCTTCTGGCACGCGAATATTTCACCATGGTCGCGCTGCGCCGCCACGGCGCGGCAGAGGCCCGCGCCCTGCAACAGCGCCACCGCTGGCGGCTGTGGATTGCAGGGCTCTGGATGGCCGTTCCGCTGTCCATCCCCTTCGTCAACCTGCTGATGCCCGTGGTCGGCGCGGCGGCCTTCACCCACGTGTACCACAAGTTACAGGGGCGCAAACCGGGGTCGAGCGTCAGCGCACGTCGATGAAGCTTTCGACAAAATTCATGCTGATCGCGTCCGACAGGATGATCGCGGCGATCACCACGAATGCGCCGGTTGCCCAATAGGTCGTGAGGCGCGCGGTTCGCCACATCTGCGCGTCCTCTGGCGCGGAGGAATGCGTGCCGGGCACCACGTCCCCCGCTTCGCCCTGTGTGCGGTTGCGGAAGGGCAGCACAAGGAACAGGGTCAGGAACCACAGCATGGAATAAAGCACGATGGCCGACATGACAGTCATCAGACTTGCTCCAATTCGACCAGGCAGCCGTTGAAATCCTTGGGGTGCAGGAACAGGACAGGCTTGCCATGCGCGCCGATCTTCGGCTCGCCACTGCCCAGAACACGCGCGCCGGTCGCGGCCAGCTTGTCGCGCGCGGCCATGATGTCCTCGACCTCGTAGCAAATATGATGAATGCCGCCCGCCGGGTTCTTGTCCAGAAACCCCTGGATCGGGCTGTCCGCGCCCAACGGGTGCAGCAATTCGATCTTTGTGTTGGGCAGGGTGATGAAAATCACCGTCACGCCGTGGTCGGGTTCATCCTGCGGCGCGCCCACATCGGCGCCCAGCGTGTTGCGATATTGGTCCGCCGCGGCCTGCAAATCCGGCACGGCAATGGCGACATGGTTCAGGCGTCCGATCATGGGGAATCCTCCGTTTGGTCCCGTATGCGGCATGGGTGCCCCCGCTGGCAAGCCAAACCGGGGCGACACGCAGCCGCAACCCTGCCGCTTAACCCAATCTTAGGCAATGCGCGCTTGAATGAGGGCCTGCCATGGAGGGATGCCATGAATACCGAATCCACCGCCCTAAGCCCGACCCTGCCGCCGGTGCAGCCCTATCAGCGCGGCGGCACACTGCTGCTGGTCGAGGACAGCCGCCTGACCGCCGACACCGTGCGCCTGCTGTTCCGCAATGCGGGTGGGCGCTTGCGCCGGGCCGACTGCCTGCGTAGCGCGCGGCGACACATGGCGCTTTATACGCCCGATGCCGCGATTGTCGACCTGGGCCTGCCTGACGGGTCCGGGCTGGACCTGATTGACGAAATGGCGCGCCGGCGCCCCCGCACCGGGCTGATCGTCGCCACCTCCGGCGACCCGGAAATGGAAGACGACGCCTTCCTCGCCGGGGCCGACCGCTTCCTGCCGAAACCGTTTGGCAACGGGGCAGCCTTTTGCCAGATGCTTGCACCGGTTTTCTTCGGGCTGCGGGACACGGCCAGCACGGGGACCGGCCCGACCCAGGCCGCGCTGCGCGACGACCTGTACCTGGCGCTGGACCTGCTGAACGGGACGGGCGCGCGGTCCGCTTATGCCGGGCAATTCATCGCGCAACTGGCCTGCATGACCGGTGATTTCGCGCTGGAACGCGCGGTGCAAGCGGATGATCGCGCGCAGATCGTGGCGCTGTTGCGCGACCGTCTACGGGCCCTGCCACTGATTTGACACCAGGGCATGTGGCGCAAAAGTGGTTCCCGGTTTCGCGCAAAACGACATGCGATCATGAAGGGTTCGCGTGCGGCGCGTGACCACGGATGAACGCGACACGCCTCAGGTCGCACGCGCCTTGACCGCATGGCGCAAGCGCTCCCAGTTCAACTCGACAAGCACCGACCCGGTCACAAGCAGGATTGCGATAACCTGCAAGAACGTCGGGTAAGATGCGAGGAACACGATCGCCAGAAAGGCCGCGATCACCGGTTTCAGAAAGAACAGGTAACTCGCGCGGGTCATATCAGGCGCAGCCGACAGGCCCCCGAACCACAAAAGCTGGGTGATCGTCGTGTTCCACAGCGCCAGGATCACCAGCGACCACGCCGCCAGCGCGGGTTTTTCGGCAATCGACAGCGGGTTCACCCAATCCCCCCACGCAATGCCGACCAGCAGCCACAGGCCAATGCCGCCCAGCATCATCGTCAGGGTGATAATCCGCAACCCCCCGTGCCGGGCCATGACCGGTTTGACCAGCACCGCGTAGAGCGACCCCAGCGCCGCGCAACCCAGCGCCAGCAAGATGCCCCACAACGTGTTGCCATCACCCGCCAACGTGTCCAGCGCGCCATCGGTCAACAGCAGCACGATACCCAGCATCGCCAGCGCGGCGGTCACGAATTTGACGGTGCCGGGCCGCACGCCGTTCAGCACCCAGTTTGCCATGCCCACCCAGATCGGGATGGTCGCGGTCAGGGTGGCGACCTGGATGACCGTCGCGTAATCCAGCGCCCAGTGAAAGAACAGGTAGGTGACCGTCACCCCCGTCGCAGACAGCCACAGGATGTTCCAGCCTTCCTGCCGCATCGGCGTGACCAGGTCGCGGCTGCGCGGGTCGCACATGGCCCAGATCACCAGCCCGAATCCGCCCAGCAGATACCGCCAGACCGATGTTTCCGGCCCCGCCACCCCGGACAATTTCGCGAAAAACTCGGTGCTGGCATGGCCCAGCACCCCGATCATGACCGCCGCATAGGCCCAGCGCGCCGGGATAGTCACAGCGAGGCTCCGAACCGGGCCAAGCCGTCGGCCAGTTTTTCCGGGCGTTCCTGCGGCAGCAAATGCCCCGCATCCGCCCAATCCTCGCGTTGGCCGTTCGGCAGCGTGGCGAACAGCCGGTCCACCACCTCGCGGTCCAGGAACACGCGGTCTTGCAGGCCCGTCACGACCAGCACCGGCAGGTCGAGCGCGCCGTAATCCAGCGCCCAATCGGTGGCAGCGGCGTTGCGCATCAGGTTCATATGGCCATGCGCGGGGTCCATGGGCGCGTAGCCGCCTTTCAGGAAATTGCCACGCGCGGCCGCGGCGAATTCGGCATTGACCAGCAGCGGGAACAGCGCGTCCAGGAACAGCCCGACACCGCCATGCGCGACCAGCTCGCCCATCGCGTCATTCACCCAGGCAATGCGCGGCCCGATCTCGCGCAGCGTGTTCAGCAGCACCAGCCCTTCGGCCTGCGTGCCCGCCAGCACCGCGCGCGCGGCATAAAGCCCGCCAATCGACAGGCCCACCAACACCGCCCGCGCCGGTGCGACCTCTGCCAGCAAACGGCGCAGATCCTCGACGATCACCGTGTCGGTCAGCTCGACCGCCGGGTCAAAAGCCGATTCGGCCTGCCCGCGAAAATTATAGCTCAGCGTGCCGAAACCCTGCGCGCGCAACAGGGGCGCGACGCGCGCTTCCCACGCGTCGGTGGACCCGGTCAGCGCGTTGACGAACACGAAGGTCACGGCCCCCGCGCGCGCAGGCGCATGGTGCAGGTAAAATATCGAATCAGCGGGACCGAGGGGCAATTGCATCGGGCAGACCTTGGCAGAACCGGTTTTGCCAAAGCCTACCCACCACATTTAACACATGCAACAAGTCACTCTTTCGGCGCCAGCCGCAGCCCCAGATCGCGCAACTGCTCGTTCGTCGGGTCGGACGGCGCGTCCAGCAGCAAATCCTCGGCGCGCTGGTTCATCGGGAACATGATGACCTGGCGAATATTCGCCTCGCCTGCCAGCAGCATCACGATCCGGTCGATCCCCGCCGCGCAGCCCCCATGCGGCGGCGCGCCGTATTTGAACGCCTTGACCATGCCGCCGAAGCGCGTGTCCACCTCGGAATTCGGATAGCCCGCGATTTCGAAAGCCCGATACATGATGTCCGGCTTGTGGTTGCGGATCGCGCCCGAGAGCAGCTCATACCCGTTGCAGGCCAGGTCATACTGGTAGCCCTTGACCGAAAGCGGGTCGCCCGACAGCGCGTCCATCCCGCCTTGGGGCATGGAAAACGGGTTATGGCTGAAATCGACGCCACCATCCTCGGTTTCCTCGTACATCGGGAAATCGACGATCCAGGCAAAGGCGTAGCGGTTCTCGTCGATCAGCTTCAACTCGCGGCCAATTTCATCGCGCGCCTTGGCAGCGACACCCTCGAACTGCGCGGGCTTGCCGCCAAGGAAGAAGGCCGCGTCGCCCTCGCCAAGGCCCAATTGCTGGCGGATCGCCTCGGTCCGCTCGGGGCCGATATTCTTGGCCAGCGGGCCAGCGGCTTCCAGACCGTCACCACCAGCACGCCAGAAAATATACCCCATCCCCGGCAGTCCTTGCGCCTGCGCGAAGGCATTCATCCGGTCGCAGAACTTGCGGCTGCCGCCGCCCGGCGCGGGGATGGCGCGAATTTCGGTGCCCTCGTTTTCCAACAGCTTCGCGAAAATCGCGAAACCGGAGCCGCGGAAATGCTCGCTTACCACCTGCATTTCAATCGGGTTGCGCAGGTCGGGCTTGTCGGTGCCGTATTTCTGCAATGCCTCGGCATAGGGGATTTGCGGCCAGTCGGCGCAGGCATCGACCTTGGCCCCCTTGCCGAATTTCTCGAACACACCCTGCAAAACCGGGCCAACGGCGTCGAACACATCCTGCTGCTCGACAAAGCTCATTTCCAGGTCAAGCTGGTAAAAATCGGTCGGCGAGCGGTCGGCGCGCGGATCCTCGTCGCGGAAACAGGGCGCGATCTGGAAATACCGGTCATAGCCCGACACCATGATAAGCTGCTTGAACTGCTGCGGCGCTTGCGGCAGCGCGTAGAACTTGCCGGGGTGCAGGCGCGACGGCACAAGGAAATCGCGCGCGCCTTCGGGGCTGGACGCGGTGATGATCGGCGTCTGGAATTCGCGGAAATCCTGGTCCCACATGCGGCGGCGCATTTCCGCCACCACGTCCGACCGCAACACCATGTTGGTCTGCATCGTCTCGCGCCGCAGGTCCAGGAATCGGTAGGACAGCCGCGTTTCTTCGGGGTAATCGGGTTCGCCGAAAACGGGAAGCGGCAGATCATCAGCCGCGCCCAGCACGGTCATGCCGCGGGCGTAAACCTCGATCTCGCCGGTTTTCAGCTTGGTATTGACCAAGGACGCATCGCGCGCCTTGACCACCCCGTCGATCCGCACACAAAATTCGGCACGCAGCTTTTCGATCTCGGCAAAGGCCGGGCTGTCGCTGTCGGCCAGAACCTGCGTAACCCCGTAATGGTCGCGCAGGTCGATGAACAAGACCCCGCCATGGTCACGGATACGATGCACCCAGCCCGACAGGCGAACGCTGTCGCCCACATTGGCGGCGGTCAAATCGGCGCAGGTATGGCTGCGATAGGCGTGCATGGCGTGAACCTTCCTTGCTCTGGCCTGCGCGATACACCTTTTGCGCCGCGCAAAGTCAAGGGTGCAAGGCCAGGTTCAGGTCCAATGCATCCCGGCCTGCCCGGCCAGAACCG
>JAAAPG010000093.1 GCA_009908405.1 Alphaproteobacteria bacterium
GACTACGTCCGCCAGACGCTGGAAGAAGTGCCGCCAGCCGGGTTCGACAACCTGTCGCCCGACCCGCAGGATCGGCATATCCCGTGGGAGGATTGGGTTTCCACACGGTATGAACAAAAGGCCCTGCGCGAAGGGCGCCGCCCGCATTACCTGACCTTTCGGCGGCAGGGATAGTGCCGTTTACGGGTTCGCCAGTTTGCGCATCGCGCTGACAAAGGTGATCCCGTGGTCGAACTGCCCGTAGCGCAGGAATTCCAGCACTTCGGCCATCACCACCGGGTTCGACATGATGAAGGTGTGGCTGGCCGACAGCACGATATGGTCGGTCATCCCGGCCAGCTTGGTGCTTTCGACCGACACTTTGCCGTCATCCTCGCCGTCGATCAGCGCCGAGGACACGGGGTTCAACGAGATATCTCCCGCCACGATCCCAAGGTCGTAATCGGGGAATTCGGGCAACTGGTTGGGGGTCGCGTCCTTTGCCGTGCCCAGTTCCAGCCCGGCGGGACCGTTCAGCCATTCGAACGCCTCTATGTCGGAAAACACGTCGACCAGCTCCGACCCGTGGTTGGGCGGCGCCAACATGACAACGCGGCCCATTTGCGCGGGCCGGTGGCGCGCCAGCCAGCCGCGCGCCAGGATGCCGCCCATGGAATGCGTGACGAAATGCACGCGCGCATCGCCGCATTCGGCCACGCTGTCGCCGACATGGTCCAGCAATTCGGCGATGGGTTTTGCTGTGGACGGGTAGCCGCGGTTCACCACCGTGTAGCCATGCAGGCCCAAGGTTTCTTCCATCACAAGCATGGAATTCTCGGTCCGTGCCAGACCGTGCAGCAGCACCACGCAATCGGCCATGGCCGCCCCCGGTACCAGGAATAATGACAGGATGATCGCTTTCATCGCGTTTATATAGTAGGGCAGGGCACCCTTTGCCATAGAGAGTTGCCATGACCGTCCCCCGCCTTGCCGTGCGCGCGCTGATCGTTCACGAGGGCCGCGTGCTGATCGTGAACGCCTGGCCCGATGGCAAGAGCGATTTGTGGTGCGCGCCCGGTGGCGGGGTCGAACGTGGCGCATCGCTGCCCGACAACTTGGTGCGCGAGGTTTACGAGGAATGCGGGCTGCAAATTGCCGTGGGCGCGCCCTGTCTTGTGAATGAATTTCACGACCCGAAGGGCAGTTTTCACCAGGTCGATATCTATTTCCACGCGCGCATCACCGGTGGCCAGATCGACCCCGCGTGGTGCGACCCCGAAGGCGTGGTCACGCAGCGTCGTTTCGTGACAGAGGGTGAGCTGCGCGCCCTGCGGTTCAAGCCCGACAGCCTGCCGGAACTGGCCTTCGGGGCGGGGCATGATGCCGCGTTTTACGACCCGTTGGAGCCGATCATCCTCTAGCGGCGGAAAGCGGGGTGCATTGACAATCCCCCTCTGCGTCTCACATGTAAGCGCGCATCACAGGGGGTTGCCCCGCTATACAGATTTGAGGAATTCATGGCCGTTGTCGTCGTCGAATCGCCTGCCAAGGCCAAGACCATCAACAAGTATCTGGGTGCGGGGCATACGGTTCTGGCCTCTTATGGTCATGTCCGCGACCTGCCGCCCAAGGATGGATCGGTCGACACCGAGCATGACTTCGACATGAAATGGGAGGTGGCGAGCGATTCGCGCAAGCACCTGAAAGCCATTTCCGACGCGCTGAAAGAGGATAACGAGTTGATCCTCGCGACCGACCCGGACCGCGAGGGCGAGGCGATTTCGTGGCACCTGACCGAAGCGCTGACCAAGTCGCGCGCGCTGAAGAAAACCACGCCGGTCAAGCGCGTCGTGTTCAACGCGATCACCAAATCCGCGGTGACAGAAGCGATGCAGAACCCCCGCGATGTCGATATGCCGCTGGTGCGCGCCTATCTGGCGCGGCGCGCTTTGGACTACCTGGTGGGGTTCAACCTGTCGCCGGTGCTGTGGCGCAAGCTGCCCGGCGCGAAATCGGCGGGGCGGGTGCAATCGGTCTGCCTGCGCCTGATCGTCGAGCGCGAGATGGAAATCGAAGCGTTCAACCCGCAGGAATACTGGACGGTCGATGCCGAGTTGGCGACCCCGCGCGGCGCGACCTTTTCCGCCAAGCTTGTCAGCCTTGCGGGCAACAAGCTGGGCAAGTTCGACCTGGCCGACACCACGCAGGCCGAAATGGCGGTGCAGGCCGTCACCTCGCGCGATCTGAGCGTCACCTCGGTCGAGGCGAAACCGGCCAGCCGCAACCCGTCGGCACCCTTCATGACATCCACCCTGCAGCAGGAAGCCAGCCGCAAGTTCGGCATGGGCGCGAAGCAGTGCATGAGCACCGCGCAGCGCCTGTATGAAGCGGGTTACATCACCTATATGCGGACCGACGGGATCGACATGGCGCCCGAAGCCGTCATGTCGGCGCGCGATGTCATCAAGGGCCGGTACGGGGCCGATTACGTCCCGAAATCGCCGCGCATGTATAAAAACAAGGCCAAGAACGCGCAGGAAGCGCATGAATGCATCCGCCCCACGGACATGGCCGTCAGCCCCGACAAGCTGAAAGTGTCGGATGCCGACCAGCGCAAGCTGTACGACCTGATCTGGAAGCGCACCATCGCGGGCCAGATGGAAGCCGCGCGGCTGGAGCGCACGACCGTCGATATCGGGTCCAAGGACGGGCAGGTCGGCCTGCGCGCCACGGGGCAGGTGGTGTTGTTCGACGGGTTCCTGAAAGTCTACGAGGAAGGCCGCGACGACGTGGTCGACGATGACGACAAGCGCCTGCCGCAACTGGCCGAAGGCGACGCGATGGACAAGCGCGCCATCACGCCGGAACAGCATTTCACCCAGCCGCCTCCGCGCTACACCGAAGCGACACTGGTCAAGCGGATGGAAGAGCTGGGCATTGGCCGGCCGTCCACCTATGCCAGCATTGTCACGACCATCCAGGACCGGGGCTATGTCATCAAGGACAAGAACCGCCTGATGCCCGAGGACAAGGGGCGTTTGGTCACGATCTTCCTGACCAATTACTTCAAGCGCTACCTGGAATATGATTTTACCGCCGCGCTGGAAGGGCAGCTGGACGATATCTCTGCCGGGCAGGCCGATTATAAAGAGGTGTTGGAGCAGTTCTGGCGCGATTTCTCTGCCGCGATTGCCGAAACGTCGGACCTGCGCATCACCGAGGTGCTGGACAAGATCGACGAGGTTCTGGCCCCGCACCTGTATCCGCCGACCGAAGATGGCAGCAACCCGCGCCAATGTCCGAATTGCGGCAACGGGCGGCTGTCCATGCGCACGGCACGGTCGGGCGGGGCGTTCATCGGGTGCAGCAACTACCCGGAATGCCGCTACACCCGGCCCTTCGGCCCGCCCGACCCGGAGGCGGAGGCCAGCGCGATCCCGCCCGATGGCAAGCTGCTGGGCGAGGATGACGGCGACGAGATCCGCGTGTTCAAGGGCCGCTTCGGCCCTTATGTGCAGCGCGGGCAGGTGAGTGACGACAACAAGAAACCGCCGCGCCAGTCGATCCCGAAAGACTGGGATCCCGAAAGCCTGGAACTGGAGCGCGCCGTGATGCTGCTGTCGCTGCCGCGTGAGGTCGGACCGCACCCAGAGGACGGGGTCACGGTCTGGGCCAATATCGGGCGCTATGGACCCTATCTGAAACACGCCGAAAGCACGTCGGACCGCGGCGGCACCAACGCGAACCTGGACGGTATTGACGAGGTCTGGACCGTCGGCATGAACCGTGCCGTGCAGCTTCTGGCCGAAAAACGCGCCAGCCGTGGCGGGCGCGGGCGCGCCGCGGCGCCGCTTCGGTCCTTGGGCGCGCATCCCGCCGATGGCGAAACCGTGGACGTGATGAAAGGCAAATACGGCCCTTACGTGAAATGGGGCAAGATCAACGCGACCTTGCCCGACACGATAGAGCCCGAAGCGGTGACCATGGACCAGGCCGTCGAATTGCTGGACGCCAAGGCCGCGACCAAGGGCAAGAAGAAAGCCCCGGCCAAGAAAGCCCCGGCCAAGAAACCGGCGGCCAAGAAGCCCGCCGCCAAGAAAGCCGCGCCCGCAAAGTCGGCCGCCAAGAAAGACTGATTGCGCGCGCATCCTGTTGACTAACGTGCAACAGCGCGCCAACAGTATCCCGCAGTATATCGAAACGAGGCTCGGCATGAAAAAGATCTACGGTTCCGCGTCAGAGGCGTTGGACGGGTTGTTGTTCGACGGCATGACCATCGCGGCTGGCGGTTTCGGGCTGTGCGGCATCCCCGAATTGCTGATCGCGGCCATCCGTGACGCGGGCACCAAGGACCTGACCTTCGCGTCCAACAATGCCGGCGTCGACGGGTTCGGGCTGGGTGTCCTTCTGGAATCGCGGCAAGTGCGCAAGATGATGTCGTCTTACGTGGGCGAGAATGCCGAATTCATGCGCCAGTACCTGTCGGGCGAACTGGAACTGGAATTCAACCCGCAAGGCACGCTGGCGGAACGCATGCGCGCGGGTGGCGCGGGCATCGCGGGCTTTTACACCCGCACCGGCGTCGGCACCCAGATCGCAGAGGGCAAGGAACACAAGGATTTCAACGGCGAGACGTTTATTCTGGAAGAAGGCATCTTCGCCGACCTGTCCATCGTGAAGGCATGGAAGGCCGACACCACCGGCAACGCGATCTTCCGCAAGACCTCGCGCAACTTCAACCCGCCCGCGGCCAAATGCGGCAAGGTCTGCGTGCTGGAAGTGGAAGAAATCGTTGAACCGGGAACGCTGGACCCTGACGCCATCCACCTGCCCGGCATCTACGTGAATCGCCTGATACAGGGGCACCATGAAAAGCGGATAGAGCAGCGCACCACGCGCGCGGCCTGAAAAGGACCGGATATGAACGAACAGCGGATAGCGGATGCAGTCCAGGCCAGCGAAGCGTTCGCCGGGTTTTCCCGGCTCAGCATTGCCATGGTGCTGAGCGACCCGAACCAGCCGGACAACCCGCTTGTATACGTCAACGACGCGTTCACACGCATGACCGGCTACAGCTTTGCAGAGGCGGTCGGCCAGAACTGTCGTTTCCTGCAGGGCGAGGAAACCGACAAGCGCGCAGTCGACCAGTTGCGCGCTGCGATAGACGATGGATACGAAGTGTCCATCGATATCCTGAACTACCGCAGGAACGGCACGCCTTTCATGAATCGTCTGCTCGTTGCGCCGATCTTCGGCGAGGACGGCAAACCCGCGTTTTTCTTCGGGATGCAGAAAGAGCTGACCGAAAAAGATGATGGGGTCGAGCACCGCATTTCCAATGCCGACCTGACCCAGTTGCAGACCCTTGTGAAGCGCGACCTGGCCACGATCCTGAACAGCCTCAGCGAACCGGCGGCGGGGAATTACACGCGCAGCGTGCGCGAATCCAACGCGCTGCCGCGGCGGCTGGAAACGCTGCAACTGGTGTATGAAGAAATGCACCACGCCGCCGACCGCAACACGCGCAACCGGTTCGATTTGGGCACGCTGCTTGGGCGGGTCGCCGGCGCGATTGCCCATGAAGAAGGGCGCGCGGGCCTGCGGTTCGTGCAAATGGTCGAAAGCGCCGAGATGAAGCTGGACCAAAGCATCCGCATCGCGCTGATCGTGTCCGAAACGCTGCACAATACCTTCAACCATGCTTTTGTCATGCAGGATGAAGGACGAATCGAGCTGCGTGTCACACGCTTGTCCAGCGGTGGCGTGCGCATCCTGATAAGCGATGACGGCGAAGGTTTGCCCGCGAATATCGAGTGGCCTTCTGCCAAGTACATCGGTGGGCGCTTGGTACAGAACCTGCTCGAAGGGCTGGACGCCACGCTGAACGTGGTGCGCGGCGCGGCGGGCACCGTCATCCTTCTGGACGTGCCTGTAGATTTCGAAGATTGACCTGAAAGGATCACGCCATGCCCTGGGACCGCAACCAGATGGCCGCCCGCGCGGCGCAGGAACTGGAAGACGGGATGTATGTCAATCTTGGCATCGGCATCCCGACATTGGTGGCCAATTACATCCCCGACGGTGTGCAGGTCACGCTGCAATCGGAAAACGGGATGCTGGGGATCGGCCCCTTCCCGACAGAGGATGACATCGACCCCGACCTGATCAACGCGGGCAAGCAGACCGTCACGGCGCTGCCGCACACCGCCTATTTCGACAGTGCCGAGAGCTTCGCGATGATTCGCGGCGGCAAGATCAACATGGCGATCCTCGGCGCCATGGAAGTGGCCGAGAACGGCGATATCGCCAACTGGATGATCCCCGGCAAGCTGGTCAAGGGCATGGGCGGCGCGATGGACCTTGTCGCGGGCGTCAAGCGCGTGATCGTGGTGATGGACCACACCAACAAGGCGGGCGAATCGAAGCTTTTGCGCGCCTGCACCCTGCCGCTGACCGCCACCGGCGTGGTCAAGCGCATCATCACCAACCTGGGCGTGCTGGACGTGGTCGAGGGTGGGCTGAAGATTGTCGAATGCGCCGATGGCGTGACAGAGGACGACATCCGCACCGCAACAGAGGCCGCGGTCGTCAATTAACCGGACTGCGCGATCTTGAACACGCACGGGTCGCTGGGCAAGTCCGGCACGGTCGCGCACAGCCCGCGCGCGACCTGCCACGCGGCCAGCACCTTGGGCACGTAGTCGCGTGTTTCGGCATAGGGCGGCACGCCACCGTTGCGGTCCACCGCGCCTTCGCCCGCGTTGTAGCCCGCCAGCGCCAGCACCACGTCATTGCCGAATCGTTCCATCAGCCAGTGCAGATATGTCACACCGCCCTTGATGTTCTGGGCGGTGTCGAACGGGTCCGTCACGCCGAATCGTTCCGCCGTGGCCGGGATAAGCTGCATCAGTCCCTGGGCATTGGCCGAACTGACCGCATCCGCCCGGCCTGCTGATTCGACCGATATCACCGCCAGCGCCAGTGCGGGCGACACGCGTGTGCCGACCGTGGCCAGCAAGATGGCCGGCGCGTGCGATTGCGCGATGTTTTGCAGGTCCTGCAAGCGCGGCGCGCCGATCGTGACACCCGCGGGCGGCGTGGTGAGGGCGTCACGCGCCGCCAGGAAGCGCGAAACATCCGGGCCGCCATCGGGGGGCACCCGCTCCCAAAACCACGCGAAACCGCCCGGAGAGGCCGTGTCCGGCGTGCCCTGCGGCGCGGGTGAAGGGGGTTGGGGGACGCGCGGCGCGGCGGCCAGGCGGGCGGCTTGCTCTTCCGGGTCGATCTGGACCGTGATGCGCTTTCCGGCGCCGCGCTCGCCAACCGCGATTCGCCGAAAGGTAAAGCTGTCATCATCCGAATCCTGTGCCCAGACCGGGGGTGGGCTGACCGCGACACAAAGAATCGCGGCGAAAACGCGCGAAAAGGTCATGCTGTTAACTGCTCTTTTATTTGTTTTGTCCAAGAATGCCGAGATAGACGCCGCGAATCCAGAAGAATCGACTTTGGTCGTCGCGACAGTTGGCGTGGGAAAGCGGGCAGATTGGCCCCGGTTTCCGCAATAATCGGGCTCACGTGGCGCAGTGTTTCGTCCTGATGGATGATCTCCGCATTCGACCACGCAAAGGTTCTGAAATGGTCTGAATCGTGCCCAATTCACGCCACGGTTCAGGGGCTATATGGTGCTCAGCCAAGCGGTGAACGACCAAACACCCTTAAGGTAACCGGTTCGGCTGAGTAGAAACTGTTCAAACTTTGGAGACTGAAAAATGAAACTGTTCGCAAACATCAAAACCTTCGCCGCTGACGAATCTGGCGCCGTGACCGTTGACTGGGTCGTGCTGACCGCCGCCATCGTGGGCCTGGGCATTGCCGTTGTCGCCTCCGTCCGCAACGGTACGACCAGCGTCGGCAACCAGATCCAGAGCTCGCTGACCAGCGCGACGATCCCGGAGCTGGGCGCGCTGGATACGAACCCGAACGCCGACGACGGGTAAACTGTCGTTGCGAAATGCGGGCCGCGCCACTGGCGCGGCCTCTATTTTGGTCAACCTGGCTGTTTGACCTGTGCCGGGGTTTGCCGGTCGCCATGGGGAAGGATGTCATGTACCTGCATCGCGACTGTCTGGAACCTTTCCTGAAAGAAGAGAGTGGTGCCGTGACGACCGATTGGGTTGTCCTGACCGGCGCGGCCTTCCTGCTCGCCGCTGCTGTGGTTGTCGGGGTGCGGTCGCAGGCCGTTGGTGTCGGTGACGAAGTCGATGCCACGCTCGAGTCGGCAAACTTGCCGGTCATTGGCGGCTTGTGATCTGCCGCGATCTTGCCCGAACGCGATCACGCTTACGCCACATTCATCATGCACCATGACGGGATGATGCGTTCCTGGCCATCGGGCCGAATGAGTGATTGAAAGGAATATGCCATGCGTGCCGTTTTCGGAGGCGTCCTTGTCGTGGGTCTGGGCCTTGCGGGCTTTGCCGCGTACCAGACGCAGCAATACATTTCCAACGTGCAGCGCGAACTGGCGGTCGCCCGCGCGAATGAAAACAAATTGAACATGGTCAGCGTGTTCCTTGCCAAGCGCCCGCTCAGTTACGGGGAAGAGCTGAAGCGCGATGACGTGCTGGTCGCGCAGTTCCCGGATTACGCAGTTCCGGACCACGCGATTGTCGATGTCGAACGTCTTTTCCCGGACAATCTCGACCACCGGATCGTGCTTCGTACCATGGACGAAAAAGAGCTTATCCTGGCAAGCAAGCTGACCGCGCCGGGAAAGGACGCGGGCATCACCTCGCATCTCAGTCCCGGTATGCGCGCTTTCACAATTCCGGTGAACCAGATCAGCGGTGTTGCGGGTTTCCTGCGCCCCGGCGATCATGTGGACGTGTTCTGGTCCGGTCGCCGCGATAGCGAGCGTGTCACCCAATTGATCGAATCGCAATTGCGCATCATCGCCGTCGACCAATCCGCCAATATGGATCGGAGCGAGAAATTGCGCATCGCCAGTAACGTCACCGTGGAAGCAAGCCCCGAGCAAGCCGCCGCATTGGCGCTGGCGCATGGTTCGGGCCGTCTGTCATTGGCCCTTGTCGGGGTGGGCGATTCGGTGCGCTCGGGCGAGGTCGAAATGACGCAAGATCGCCTGTTGGGCGTGGTCCGCGAGGAACAGGCGGTCGAGGAGAAGTGCCATATCCGCACCCGCCGTGGGAACGATCTGGTCAAGATCGAGATCCCCTGCACCAACTGATCCGATGCCTGGAAACCGCCGAAACCGGGGCGCGCCATGTCGCGTGTGCCCGGTTGGCGTGTATTGATGCGCCACCAGATACGGTGTGTCCGCGGCCTGACAGGGTCATATCTGCACCAAAACTGTGGCACAGTTGCAGAATTCACATAAAGAAAGCCGCGCAACCATTTGGATTCTTGATAAGTTGTCCGAACTAGGGCATATTCCCATAAAATAATGGGCAAAGCCCGAGCAGTTTAACAAGGCAGGCATCTCATGACCCTGAAGAGCTTGGCAGCAATGTTGCTGACCGTTACAAGCCTTGCGTTTTTGCAGGCTCCCCCGTTGTCGGCGCAGAATGTTCGGGTGATCAATGGCGATTCCGCCTCGACCCTGCGGGTGCCCATGAACCGCGCCGTCGTTGTCGAAACCGAGCAATCTTTTGCCGAATTGTCGATCGCCAACCCCGGCATCGCCGATATCTCGACCTTGTCGGATCAGTCGATCTACGTGTTGGGCAAGACGCCCGGCCGCACCACTTTGACGATCCTGGGTGTCGATGGAAACCTGATGTCCAATGTCGAAGTTCAGGTCACACCCGACATCGCCGAATTCCGCGAACGGCTGCGCCAGGTCTTGCCCAATGAGAAGATCGAGGTGCGCACCGCCAATGACGGGATCGTGCTGTCCGGTACGGTGTCCACGCCGGCACGTGTGGACGCGGCATTCGAATTGGCGCAGCGCTACGCGCCTGACCGCGTGTCCAACTTGATGAGCGTCGGAGGCACGCAACAGGTCATGCTGAAAGTGCGATTTGCCGAAATGCAACGCGGCATCGGCAAGTCGCTTGGGGGCAGCGTTCAGATAAACGGGTCGCGCGGCTCTGTCAGCACCGGCAATTTCGCGACGCCGACCGCGTCAAGCCCGGCAGGTCAGCTCGGCTTTCGTATCGGGGGCGGCAGCCTGACCGCGCAAGTGCTGTTGGAAGCGCTGGAAACGCAGGGCATGGCGCGGACGCTGGCCGAGCCGAACCTGACGGCGCTATCAGGGCAGGAAGCGTCATTCCTCGCCGGCGGCGAATACCCGATCCCGGTCGTCGAAGATGGCAATGTCACGATCCAATACAAGCCATTCGGCGTAGAGTTGGACTTCACACCGCGCGTTCTGGAAGACAACGTGATAAACTTGGCCTTGAACGCAGCCGTCAGCTCGCTCGACGGAACCAACACCGTGTCCATCGGGGGCACCGTGGTCAATTCGTTCCGGCGCCGTGAAACCAAGACCACGGTAGAGCTGCGGGATGGTGAGAGCTTTGCCATCGCGGGCCTGCTGGAAGATGACTTCCGTGCGAACTCGACGGCTGTGCCATGGTTGTCCGAACTTCCGATCCTTGGGGCTCTGTTTCGCAGTGCCAACTACCAGCGCAGCCAGACAGAACTTGTCATCATCATCACCGCGCATCTGGTCACGCCCACACGGGGCGAGGCGTTGATGTTGCCGACAGATCGCGTGCGCCCACCCAGCGAGCGAGAGCTGTTCCTGAACGGTCGGATAACCTCTCGCGGTGGTGGCGCCGTGGGTGAAGTGGCCCGGCAAGAATTCGGTGGTTCCTACGGTTACGTGATGGAATGACCGGCGCCCATTTTCAGTAAATCAGGAGCGTGGCATGACCATGAACAGACGTTTTTTCTTGATGGGCGCCACCGGTGTGGGGCTGTCGGCCTGTAGCGGTAGTTTTGACCGCGAAGCCGGGATCGGGCTGGACGAGGGCGGGTTTGGCAACCCGACAATGCACAATAACCTGGTGCAGACGGGCCGCATCAGCCTGGCGGAAATCATGACACGGCGGTTTCACGAGGAAGTGCCGTCGATGGTGAATTTCGATTTTGGCAGCGCGGCACTATCGTCAGAGGCCAAGACAATCCTGCGAAGCCAGGCTGACTGGATGAAGCAATTCCCGGAATTGCGCTACACCATTTACGGACATACCGACGCGGTCGGATCGGATGCCGCGAACCACCAACTTGGCTTGCGTCGGGCGCAAGCAGTGCGGCGGTACCTTGTGTCACTTGGGGTGCCACATCGCAGCATCATCGCGGTTGTCTCGCGCGGTGAAACCCAGCCGCTTATTGTCAGCGAGGGGCGCGAACCGGCCAACCGGCGCACCGTGACAGAGATTTCGGGCGCGATCCGGCGTAGTCCCGATATCATGAATGGCCAATATGCGCGGGTGATCCAGCGCGAATATGTCCAGTCGGCGACGGAAGCGCAGGTCCAAGTGCCCTGATATCTGCCGCCACGACGCCTATGAGCCCGGTCCGCTACACCAGCGCGCCGGGCTTTTACGTAAATAGCGCACGTGTCGAACAAATACGTGATTTTAGCCCAAATCTTGACAGATTTATCGACAATCTTGGCGTCAGAAAATTGCCGTATCCTGTCCGCGAACGATTCCGAAACAAGCGGATCACGGTTATCGCCAGATCATTAGGACCGAACCATGAGCACCACGTCAGACACAAAAAGCAGCTTGATCCGTGCATGTACCATTTCGCGGGACGTCCAGAATTTTGATCTTCTGATCGAAGATATGGAAACTGAATTCGGTGAGGATTGGGGTGATCTGACCTTTGCCGAGGCGCATGCCTT
>JAAAPG010000137.1 GCA_009908405.1 Alphaproteobacteria bacterium
GCCCGTTTCCCTGGCCATGTTGGTGGTGACACTCGTGGCCATCGTGCTGGTCGCACGCGCGGTTCTGCAGCGGGGGTTCGGCTACAGGCGCACCACGGCGACGCTTGCAGCGATGCCCGGCCATCTGAGTTTCGTTCTGGCGTTATCGACCGATCTGAAAGCCGATGTGCCGCGGATTGCCCTTGTTCAGACCGCACGGGTTTTGCTGCTGACCCTGTTCGTGCCGGTGCTGATCGTGCTGTGGGGCGTCAAGGGGTCAAGCGACCTTGTTCAAGTGGACCAGATCAACACTGTCGCCTTGGCGCTCTTGTTTCCGGTTGCGCTGGGCGTCGGCCTGGTGTTGAAGCGCCTGCGCGTTCCCGCCCCGCTGCTGATCGCGGCGATGATGGTGTCGGCCGTCGGCCACGGAAGCGACCTGACGCCGGGTGTGCTGCCGAGCCGGATGACCATGCTGGCGTTCATCTGCATGGGGGCGCTGATCGGCACTCGGTTCCGTGGCTTCGACCGTCATGCTTTGCCCGGCGCGCTTCTGGCCGGGGCGGCCACGACGGCCATGGCGTGTCTTGTTGCCAGCTTGGGCGCGCTGCTGGCGGCACGGTTCGTGGACCTGCCCGCCGCCGCGCTGTTGCTGGCCTTCGCCCCCGGCGGGGTAGAGATCATGGCCGCGCTGGCCATTGAAACGGGTCTGGAGCCCGCATTCGTGGCGGGGCATCATGTTTTCCGGTTGTTCGCGCTTGGATTGCTGATCCCGCTATGGCTGCGGAACTGAGCCTCGTTGCCCGGCAGACTGTTGACGATTGGGCATATGGCTGCACGGAAATAGGATTCGCGCTTGGAGCTCTGGATTTAACGCGCTGTTTTAAAATGTTTTTTCAAGATCCCCAAAACAGCGTGGGGCAATTCTGTGCACGGCGGAAGCATATCCATGCACGCTTTGGACAAACCTTGAAACAAAAAAGGCCCGCATGGTGCGGGCCCTTGGTCCTGGCGATGATCGCTCGATCATGTCTTGGAAGCCGACTTTCGTTTCGACGTTTTCTTCTGGCGTGACTTCTCGATCATTTCCAGCATCTTGCCTTGGTCGAAATGGTCGCGATAGTTCGGCATGGTGAACGGCGAATACCCCTCCGCCATTCCCGAGATTTTCGAGAACGCCGTCGAGAAATGGTCGACGCGGCAGACCTCGTCAGGGGGTGTCGCGGCGAGACTGAACGCCTCGATGAGCATTTCGATCACCAGGCCCCACCGGTGGCACGCGGCGAAGTCCAGCCGTTCCAGAAAGTCTTCCGTGACGATGTCGTCGACGTCCAATTCGGCTTTGTCAGCGTAGCTGAAGACGAGGTGGAGGATTTCGTCCCGGTCGGCCTTTCCCGGACAGCAGGCACGAGACAATCTTCGCGGGCCGACCGTCGGGCATGCTGGTCGAACCGTCGTTGAACGCCCGCAGAAGGGTTTCGATCTTGGTCGACTTGCCCTGGCGTGACTCTCTGATGACAACGATGCCGCGGGCTTCACCGAGTCGCTCTGCGCGGCCGAAGGGAAACCGTGCTTCCAGAAGTGGTTTGCGAACATCCACGAGCGCGGTATCGATGAAAGACATTATTTCAGCGCCTTGAGGTTGGTCTGGCGCGCCAGTGTCTTGCTCTTTTTCGTGGCTTGGGGCTTGCGCGGGGTCTGCGTTTCAGATGCGTTCGCAGGCGGATCGTCTTGCGCGTCGTCTGAAACCACCGCAGGAACGTCCGGGTTGATGGTGCCGTTGTCAGCGTCGCCGGGGTCTGCATCCCCGGTCGCATCAATCACGGAATCCCCGTCACCGATCGGGAACACCGCCGCGCCTGCGCCGGGGTCCAGATCGCTGATCGCGTCCGATGGCGTTGTCCCCGGCAACGTCTCTGTCGGGATGGTCCGGGCGGTGGATGATAATCTTGCAGGAAAATTCAACAGGATTCAAAAATAACGCTTGACACGGTGCGCAGCAAAAACCGCCGTTTCGCGCAGCCATATGCCCCATCGACAACTGTCGGGTACGTGGCGATCCCGGAAGGACTTGAACCCTCAACCTGCCGATTAGAAGTCGGCTGCTCTATCCAGTTGAGCTACGGGACCATGCTGTGTCTTTAACGGCGGATCGTGCCGAATTGCAACGGCGCATCTATAGGACTGCAAAGCAAAAAGCCCTCGGTTCGACCGAGGGCTTCGGATGTTTGCAGCCAGCCGCAATCAGGCTGCGGTGGACGCTTTCGCCAGGTCACGCTTGATTTTCAGCGCGTTGGCCGACAGTTCGTCGTCCTTGGCCTTTGCAAGATAAGCATCCAGCCCGCCACGGTGGTCAACCGTGCGCAGCGCCGCCGATGACACGCGAAGCTTGAAGCTGCGGCCCAGTGCTTCGGACTGCAATGACACGTCTTGCAGGTTCGGCAGGAAGCGGCGCTTCGTCTTGTTGTTGGCGTGGCTTACGTTGTTGCCCGTGATCGGGCCTTTTCCGGTCAGTTCGCAACGGCGCGACATGGGTTCTTCCTCGTTGGTTCGGGCCGACCGGCTTGCGGCCTGCACAAAAGAAACACCCCCTGCAAAGCAAGGGCTAGTCATTCGATGGCTGCTCTTAGGCGCTATCCTCGGGCGCGTCAAGCGATTCCGGCGCCGCTGCGATCTCTGGCCAGATCGCTTCGAGCATTGTCAGTGCGGCGCGGGCGGGGGTGATCTCCCCGGCTTCGACCTGCGCGCCCAGATCCGCGCTCATGCAGCGGGCTTGGGGCGTTTGCAGGCGGGCCAGAACGGTTTCGCGCAGCTCTTCCTCGAACCAGCGGCGGGCTTGTGCGGCGCGCCGGTGGTCCCAGTGCCCATGGGCGCGCCGCCAGTCGACCAAGCCCGTGATTTCGTCCCAGACGCCCGGCAGCCCGTTGTTTTCCAGTGCTGACACGGTCAGCGCCTTGGGAAAGCCCTCTGGGTCTTCGGGCCGTTTGCGCAGCAGGCGCAGCGCGCCCGCGTAATCCGCGCAGGTGCGGGTCGCGGTGGCTTTCAGGTCGCCATCGGCCTTGTTGACCACGATCATGTCCGCCGCTTCCATGATGCCGCGTTTCACGCCTTGCAATTCGTCGCCACCCGCAGGCGCAAGCAGCAAAAGGAACACGTCCGACAGGTCCGCGACCACGGTTTCCGACTGGCCCACGCCCACGGTTTCCACCAGCACCACGTCGAACCCCGCCGCTTCGCACAGCGCCACCGCGTCGCGCGTGCGCCGTGCCACGCCGCCCAGATGCGACTGGCTGGGGCTGGGGCGGATGAACGCTTGCGGCGCGCGCGACAGGTGGTCCATCCGCGTCTTGTCGCCCAGGATCGACCCGCCGGTGCGCTTGCTGGACGGGTCCACCGCCAGCACGGCCACGCGCAGGCCGCGCTCTATCAGCATCAGCCCGAAGGCTTCGATGAAGGTGGATTTGCCCACCCCCGGCGTGCCCGACAGCCCCACGCGAATGGCTTGCCGCCCACCTTGGGCCAGCTCTTCCAGCAATTCGGTGGCCTGCGCGCGATGGTCCGCGCGCCCGCTCTCAACCAGCGTAATGGCGCGGGCCAGGGCCCGACGCTCGCCGCGTAAAACGGCCTGAGCCAGTGCTGACATGTCCATCCGGTCCCCCTCGGCCTTCGCCCGGCCGTTGTGCCTTGGGGGCGGGCCAAATGTCCAGAGCGCAGAGCTACACGGGCAGGGCGGCGGCCTGTTTCAACTGGTCCATCACGATCTGGCTTTGCACGCGGGCGACGGCCGCATGGGGCAGGATACGCCCGTGGATCAACGTATTCAGCGCCGCCAGATCGGCGCACCAGATGCGCAGCAGGTAATCGGCCTCTCCCGTCAGGGTCCAGGCATTGACCACCTCGGGCAAGCTGTCCAGCAAGCGACGGAAGGATTGCGCGCCCGCCGGGTCGTGGTTCCCCATCTGCACTTGCACGAAGGCTTGCACGCCCAAGCCTACGCTGTCGGGCGCGATCCGCGCGCGGTAGCCTTGGATACTGCCTTGCTCTTCCAGCCTCTGCCGCCGTCGCGCGGCCTGCGACGGCGACAGCCCCACGCGGTCGCCCAACTCTTGCGCGGTCATCATGGCGTTGCGCTGAAGCTGCGCGAGGATCTTGCGGTCTATCTGGTCTGTCATGCGTCAAACTCGCGCGTTTTATCAAAGTTCTGTGGTTTCATTGCATATGATGCAGCAAACCCCAAGCCTTTGCGCAAAATACGCATGACACATGCGGTAACCTGCGGCCCGGATACATCTTTGCCAACAGGAGCACACCATGGGCCCTTTTCCGCATGCCGCCCCGCGCGCCACGATCACAGCCGATAACCCCGCCGGAACCGATGGGTTCGAATTTGTCGAATTCGCGCACCCCGACCCCGACACGCTGCGCGACCAGTTTCGTGCCATGGGCTACACCCTGACCGCGCGCCACACGCACCGCGATATCGAGCTATGGCAGCAGGGCGATATCACCTATGTCCTGAACAGTGATCCCAGTAGCCACGCCGCGCGCTTTGCCGCAGATCACGGCCCCTGCGCGCCTGCGATGGGCTGGCGCGTGGTCGATGCGCGCCATGCGTTCGACCATGCCGTCGCCAACGGTGCGACGCCCTATACCGCCCCTGGCAAGCTGCTGGATGTGCCCGCGATTGTCGGGATCGGTGGGTCGTTGATCTATTTCATCGAAGATTACGGCAGCGAAACCCCCTATGCCGGGTTCGAGTGGATCGCCGCGCCCAAGCCCGAGGGCGTGGGATTCTACTACCTGGACCACCTGACGCATAACGTTTTCACCGGCAACATGGACCGTTGGTTCGGCTTTTACCGCGACCTGTTCAATTTCCGCGAAATCCGGTTTTTCGACATCGAAGGCAAATACACAGGCCTGTTCAGCCGTGCGCTGACCTCGCCCTGCGGGCGCATCCGCATTCCCATCAACGAGGACCGGGGCGAAACCGGTCAGATCGTGGAATACCTGAAACGGTATAACGGCGAAGGTATTCAACATATCGCTGTCGGGACCGAAGATATCTACACCGCCACCGACGCCATTGCCGAACGCGGCATCCGCTTCATGCCCAAACCGCCGCAAAGCTATTACGACATGAGCCATGACCGCGTTGTCGGCCATTCGGAACCGGTCGAGGCGATGGCGAAACACGGCATCCTGATCGACGGCGAAGGCGTGGTCGATGGCGGCGAAACGAAGATCCTGCTTCAGATCTTCTCGAAAACCATGGTCGGGCCGATCTTTTTCGAGTTCATCCAGCGCAAGGGGGATGACGGGTTCGGAGAGGGGAATTTCAAGGCGCTGTTCGAAAGCATCGAAGCCGACCAAGTCGCGCGCGGGGTGCTGAAAGCGGGCTGATGCAGAAACAGAATTGACCGATCGGTCAGCTTATGCAAATCTTGGGCAACTCTGGGAGGAGAGTTGCCCATGTCCGACGACCCTATCCTGCACCGGATCGACTCTGGTGTGTTGGAGCTGGTGCTGAACCGGCCCGACAAGCTGAACGCGTTCACGCCGGACATGCATGTCGCGCTGCGTGCACAGTTCGACCGCGCCGCACAAGACAGCGACGTGCGCGCCGTGCTGCTGACCGGCGCCGGGCGCGGGTTCTGCGCGGGCCAGGACCTGGGCGACCGTGACCCGCGCCAAGGTGGCCCAAGGCCCGATCTGGGCGCGACCATCGGCACCTATTACAACCCGCTGATACGGGCGATCCGGGCTTTGCCCAAGCCCGTGGTCGCGGCTGTGAACGGGGTTGCCGCAGGGGCGGGGGCCAATATCGCGCTGGCTTGCGATATCGTGCTGGCGTCGGACACGGCGCGCTTCGTCCAATCCTTCGCCAAGCTGGGGCTTGTCCCCGATGCGGGCGGGTCATGGGCCTTGCCGCGCCTGCTGGGCGAAGCGCGGGCGAAAGCGCTGGCGCTGACGGGCGAGCCGCTATCCGCTGCCCAAGCCGCCGAGTGGGGCCTGATCTGGCGCGCGGTGCCCGACGCCGACCTGATGCCAGAGGCCCGCGCGCTGGCCACGAGGCTGGCCAAGGGGCCGACCTTTGGCCTTGGCCTGGCCAAGCAGGCCATTCAGGCGGCGGCGACCAACAGTCTGGATACCCAGTTGGACCTTGAACAGGACTACCAACGCCGCGCGGGCGCGTCGGATGACTATGCCGAAGGTGTCACCGCATTCCTTGAAAAACGCGACGCAAGGTTCACGGGCCAATGACCATGACCCCGCAAGAACTGGCCGAAGCCTGCGCCCGCGCCATGTGGAATGACGATAGCGCCAGCCAGCGCTTGGGCATGGTTCTGGACGCAGTTGGCCCCGGCCATGCCACCCTTTCCATGACCATCACCGAGGACATGACCAACGGACACGGCATGTGTCACGGCGGGTATATCTTCACGCTCGCGGACAGCGCCTTTGCCTTTGCGTGCAACAGCTACAACCAACGTGTCGTGGCGCAGCATTGCGCGGTCAGTTTTCTGAACCCGGTCGCGCGCGGCACGCGCCTGATGGCCACGGCGACAGAGGTCAGCCGCAAGGGCCGGTCCGGCATTTACGACGTGCGTGTCACGGACGACACCGGCACCACCGTCGCCGAATTTCGCGGCCATAGCCGCAGCATCAAAGGCACCCATCTGGACGAGGAGGCGTAGAGCATGGAAGACCTGTCCCCCAAACCGGGCGATCTGGACCCGATAGAAACCGCCTCGCGCGACGAGATTTCCGCGCTGCAACTGGCGCGGCTGAAATGGTCGCTGAACCACGCCTATCATGGGTCCGCGTTCTACCGGGCCAAGTTCGACGCGGCGGGGGTGCACCCCGGTGATCTGCACACGCTGGCCGATCTGGCGAAATTCCCCTTCACCGTCAAAACCGACCTGCGCGACACCTACCCGTTCGGCATGTTCGCCACCCCGCGCGAGCAGTTGGTGCGGCTGCACGCGTCCTCTGGCACCACCGGCAAACCCACGGTGGTGGGCTATACCCAGGGCGATATCGACCGCTGGGCCGATCTTGTCGCGCGGTCCATCCGGGCGGCTGGCGGGCGCCGTGGCGATATCGTGCATGTCGCCTATGGCTACGGGCTGTTCACCGGCGGACTGGGCGCGCATTACGGGGCGGAACGGCTGGGCTGCACGGTCGTTCCCGTCTCTGGCGGCATGACCGAACGGCAGGTCACGCTGATCACCGATTTCAAGCCGCGTGTCATCATGGTCACGCCCAGCTACATGCTGTCCATCCTCGACGCGTTCCAAAAGGCCGGGATCGACCCGCGCGAAAGCTCGCTGGCCGTGGGCATATTCGGTGCAGAGCCATGGACCAACGCGATGCGCACCGAAATTGAACAGGCCTTCGACATGCACGCGGTGGATATTTACGGCCTATCCGAAGTGATGGGGCCGGGCGTGGCGCAGGAATGCGTGGAAACCAAAGACGGGCTGCACCTGTGGGAGGACCATTTCTACCCCGAGATCATCGACCCCGCCACCGGCGACGTGTTGCCCGATGGCGAGATGGGTGAGCTTGTGTTTACCACGCTGACCAAGGAAGGGCTGCCCATCATCCGCTACCGGACGCGCGACCTGACACGGCTTTTGCCCGGCACCGCGCGTTCCATGCGGCGGATCGAAAAGATCACCGGGCGCAGCGATGACATGATCATCCTGCGCGGGGTGAACATTTTCCCGACGCAGGTGGAAGAGCAGATCCTGAAATGCACAGGTCTGGCCCCGCATTTCCAGATTGAACTGATCCGCACGGGCCGGATGGACGAGATGACGATCCACACAGAGGCCACGCCCGACGCGGCCTCAGCGGATGCGCTGTCCGCAAGCACCCGCGAATTGGCACAGCATGTGAAATCGACCCTTGGGGTGACCGCACGGGTGATCGTCCATGCCCCCGGCGGCGCGCCCCGGTCCGAAGGCAAGGCCAAGCGCGTGGTCGACAGCCGCCCGAAAGCCGACTGACATGGCCCGCTCGCGCGCGCATGATTTCGAGGCGAAACAACGCGCCATCCTGCGCGCGGCGGCGGCGGTGTTTTCTGAGGTGGGCATGGACAAGGCGTCCATGGCGCAGATCGCGGGGCGCGCCGATGTGTCCAAGGCGCTGCTCTATCATTACTACCCCGGCAAGGACGCGCTGATCTTCGACATCATCCGCACGCATCTGGCGGAACTGGACGCCGCCATCGCCGCTGCCGAGAATGCCAGCCTGTCGCCGCGCGATCAGCTTCGCGCCTTGGTCCACGCGGTGCTTGAACAATATCGTGACGCTGATGATTGCCACATGGTGCAACTGAACGGAACGCGCACACTGTCAGATGCGCAGCGTCAGGACATCGTGGCACTGGAGCGCGCGATCGTTCGGCGTTTCGCGACGGTAATTCGCACGATCCACCCCGAGATCGAGCAAGATCGCCCCATTCTGACCGCCGTGACCATGTCGCTCTTCGGGATGATGAACTGGGCCTATATGTGGTTCCGCGATGGGGGGGCGGTCAGCCGCGCAGATTACGCGGACCTTGCAACCGACATTTTCCTGGGCGGGTTCGAACGCCTGCGATAAAACGCAAAACGCCCGCCAATGGCGGGCGCTGCTTGATCGTGTATCGCGTGCTTAGCGGCGGATGCCCAGCTTCGCGATCAGCACGCGGTAGCGCGCTTCGTCCTTGCCGCGCAGGTAGTCCAACAATTTCCGGCGCGTGGCGACCAGCTTCAGCAGGCCGCGGCGGGAATGGTTGTCCTTCTTGTGCGTCTTGAAATGCTCGGTCAGGTTGCTGATGCGCTTGGTCAGCACGGCAACCTGCACTTCGGGCGAGCCGGTGTCACCCTCGGCGCGCGCGAATTGCTTGATGGTGGCTTCTTTGTCTTCAACGGTGATCGACATCGGGAACTCCTTGAAAAAGTGGTCGGATACAGCGCGCGCCGGGATGTCGTCCAGCACGGCCAGCGGATTGCGGGGCATGGATTGCACCACACGGCGCGGCAATAGCCGATCAAGGCGTCGAAGGAAAGGGGTCTTGTGCCATTAACCAGTTTCCCAGAAACAGGCCGGGACAAGCCAAAAACACTTCTGATGCTGCGGCAGATATGGCATATTCTACGCTGGGTTGTCTAGGGTTTGGTAACATGTGGTTATTGCTGGGTATGTTGGGAAGTGCAGCGGCCTTGGCGGCCGGTGATCTGTTTGCTGCGCAAGAGTCAGAGGATGACGATACCGGTGACGCTGCCACCGGCCATTCTGATCGTGATGACGGCAATCATGACTGGTTACGCGCGCGGATCGGAACTTCCGGCGGCTACCCGGACGATCCGCCGGATACGGATCTGCCCGCAACCGCGACTTCGGAAACGGGTTTGTTTGACGTGCAACCCTCGTCAGAAGGCTCGCTGCCGTCTGTCACGCCGCCCATGACGCCGGAACCAGACACGGATTGGCCCGGCATGGGGCTGTTTGATGGTCTCGGCTTGCGGGTCCACAGTTCCGACATATTCCCCGACCCGGAACCTGAACAGCCCATTGCGGAATCAGGTGATGACGCCGACGACAGCTTTCGTGGCGCGGGCCTGGACGATTCGCTCACAGGCGGGGCAGGGGACGACACCCTGCTTGGCGCGGGTGGCAACGACTGGCTGGACGGGGGGGCTGGCAATGACAGCCTTGTCGGCGGAGAGGGCGATGACACGTTGTCCGGTGGCGCCGGTCAGGACACCCTGATCGGGGGGGCTGGCAATGATGTGTTGCGCTCCGGGACTGGCGACAACACGCTGATGGCGGGCGATGGCGACGATACGCTCGTCGGACAGGCCGGGACCACCTTTCTGAACGGTGGCGCCGGCAACGACCTGTTGCAAGGCGCCGCGGGGAATCAGCTTCACGGCGGGACAGGAAATGACCTGTTCCAAGTCGCGGCCCCGATGGAAACGGAACCAACGTCTGGCCCAGAGCCGGTGCATATCCTGGATTACAGCGCCTCTGACGACCTGATCCAGATTGCCTATGACCCCGCGCAAGGACTGCCGGAGGTGTCAATCACCTTCGATCCAGAGATGCCAGAGCAGGCGGAAATCCGGATTGCGGGGCAAATATGTGCAACCGTCGCCAATGGCGCGGCCTTGACCTCTGACGATATTACCTTCGTCGCGGCACCCGCCCCCGCGGCGTGACACAATCTGGTGGGTGATGCCGCGTAACCTGCATTGAAAAAGCCCCCGCGAATGGCGGGGGCTTTCAATTGGTCAGCGCCGGGATTGCAGGTCAGGCCGCGTCGTCTTCCAGGGTTTCGACCGCTTTTTGCAGGTCTTCCTTGCTGACCTCTTTCTCGGAGACCGTGACTTTCTCAAGAATGTGGTCGACCACCTTGTCCTCGAAAATCGGCGCGCGCAATTGCTGCTGCATCTGCTGGTTCTTCTGGATGAACTCGAAGAATTCACGTTCCTGGCCCGGATACTGGCGCGCTTGCGCGATGACCGCCTGGGTCATTTCCTGATCGGTGACTTCGATTTCCGCTTGCTGCCCGACCTCTGCCAGCAACAGGCCCAGCTTCACACGCCGCACCGCCAATTTGTCGCTTTCCTCGGTCGGCTCGATCGCGTCATGCGAATGGTCATTCGCGTCGGTCTCTTCCTTGTTGGCATCATGCCACAGCTGATGCGCGATCTGCTTGCTCTCGGTTTCGACCAAAGACGGCGGCAGATCAAAGGTGACCGCCTCGTCCAGCGTGTCCAGCAGGTTGCGCTTCAGCACCGCGCGGGATGCCTGAGAATATTCCGCTTCCAGCCGTTCGGTGATCTGCGCTTTCAGCGCGTCCAGGTCGTCTGCACCGTATTGCTTGGCCAGCGCATCGTCGATGACCGCTTCGGCCGGGGATTTCACGGCCTTGATGGTGCAGGTGAATACGGCTTCCTTGCCGGCCAGATGCTCTGCGCCGTAATCCGCGGGGAAGCTGACGGTTGCCTCCTTGGTGTCGCCGGTCTTCACGCCGACCAATTGCTCCTCGAAGCCGGGGATGAACTGGCCCGACCCCAGCACAAGCGGGAAATCTTCGGCAGAGCCGCCCTCGAACGCGTCGCCGTCAATTTTGCCGACAAAATCCATCGTGACCTGATCGCCATCCGCGGCGGCGCCGTCCTTGTCTTCGAAATTCTGTGCCGATTTGGCAAGGTTCTCGAGCGCTTCCTGAACCGCCGAATCCTCGGCTTTGACAACCAGCTTTTCGAGGGTCACGCCATCCAGCGCGGGCAGCTCGACGGTCGGCAGCGCTTCGTAGCTGAGCGAGACGACAACATCATCGCCCTCTTTCCAGTCATCATTGGTCATCTTGACCTCCGGCTGCATGGCCGGGCGGTCGCCGCTGTCCTTGAAATGGGTTTCCATCGCGCCATCGACGGCGTCCTGCATGGCTTCGCCCAGCAGCCGTTGCCCGAACTGCTTTTTCAGCAGCGCCATAGGAACCTTTCCCTTGCGAAAGCCCTTCATCTCGATTTCCGGCTGGGCTTCGACCAGCTTTTCATCGACCTTGGCGGCCAGTTCATCCGCCGTAACGGTGATGGTGTAGCCGCGCTTCAGGCCT
>JAAAPG010000058.1 GCA_009908405.1 Alphaproteobacteria bacterium
CAGCGCGCACGATATTCTGGTAGCCGGTACAGCGGCAGATATTGCCCTCCAGGTAGTGGCGCACCTCTTCTTCGGTCGGCTTGGGCTTCTCGGCCAGCAACGCCGCCGTGCTCATCACCATACCCGGCGTGCAATAGCCGCATTGCAGCCCGTGATAATCCTGGAACGCCTGCTGGATCTTGCCCAAACTGCCATCGGGGTTGGCCATGCCTTCGACGGTCGTGACCTCTGCCCCTTCCAGATCGGCGGCAAAGGCGGTGCAGGATTTGACCGCCTGCCCGTTCACCAACACCACGCAAGCGCCGCATTGGCTGGTGTCGCAGCCGACATGGGTGCCGGTCAGCTCCAACCCCTCGCGCAAAAAGCCGGACAGCAATGTCCGCCCTTCCACCTCGGCCCCCATTTCGCGGCCGTTTACAGTCATTGTCACCTTGCTCATGTGGCTCCTCCCAGCATTGGCTTTGCGCCAGAGTGAACCACGGAACGCCGCGCACGCCTATACGACCTTGGGCGTAGCCTGTTCGCTTTACAGTGCCGCGGCAAAAGGCCAATATGCGCCGATTGCAATCGTGCCGGAGGGGCCATGCGCAAATTCCTTGTGATCCTGGATGAAAGCCGTGAATGCCTGAACGCGATGCGCTTTGCCGCGATGCGGGCCGCGCATACCGGCGGGCAGGTTCAGATCCTGTCGATCATCTCTCCAGAGGAATTTCACGGTTTCATGGGCGTGGCCGACGTGATGCGCGCCGAGGCGCGCGAGCGGATCGAGGCGCATTACGAGGTCTTTGCCAAATGGATGCGCGACCGCCAAAAGGTGAACCCGGAACTGGTCATCCGCGAGGGTGAGGCCGTGACCGAAATTCTGGCCCAGATCGCCGAGGATACAGAGATCGGCATCCTTGTGCTGGGCGCGGGCACAGAAGGCAATTCGCCCGGCCCGCTGGTGACCCAGTTGACCAAGAGTTCGGGCAGCCTGCCAGTGCCGATTACCATCGTGCCGGGGGAATTGACGCGGGACCGGCTGGAAGCGATCTCGAAAGGGTAGCGCGGCGTTCGCGGCAGGCCGCGAATCGTGCGTATTTTGGCAAGATGAAGAGGAGACCTGCGCATGAAACTGGTGCGGTTCGGGCCCGTTGGCCACGAGAAACCGGGGATGCTGGATGCCGAGGGGCGCTTGCACGACCTGTCGGGGTTGGTCGCGGATTTCGCGGGGCCAAGCGTGTCGTTGGCCGCATTGGCCGATCTGGCGGCGCGCGATTTAAGCGCCGCGCCGCTGGTCGAAGGGGTGACGCGGCTTGGTCCGCCCTTGGCATGGGTGCCGAATTTCTATTGCATCGGGCTGAACTATGCCGCCCACGCGGCCGAAACGGGCGCGGCCAAGCCATCCGAACCCGTGGTCTTTTCCAAGGCGGTGTCATCGCTTGCGGGGCCGGAAGATGACATCATCCTGCCCAAGGGTGCGACAAAAGTCGATTGGGAGGTGGAACTGGGCGTGGTGATCGGCGCGGCCGCGCTGAACATCTCCGAAGCGGACGCGCTGGACCATGTTGCAGGCTATGTTGCCGTCAATGACGTGTCGGAACGGACTTTTCAGAAGGATCGCGGCGGCCAGTGGATAAAGGGCAAATCCGCGCCGTCCTTCGGCAAGATCGGGCCGTGGTTCGTCACGCGCGACGCGGTGCCGGACCCGCAGGCACTGGAGCTGTCGCTGGCCGTGAACGGGGACGCGCGGCAAGATTCGACCACGTCGGACATGATCTTTTCCGTCGCAGAAATCGTTGCTTACATGTCGCAATTCATGCGGTTGATACCGGGCGACGTGATCGCGACGGGCACACCGTCGGGCGTCGGCCTGGGGATGACACCGCCGCAATTCCTGGCCCCCGGCGACACTGTCGTGCTGGACGTGGCAGGCCTGGGGCGGCAGGAATCGCGGGTGGTGGCGGCCTGACCGGGCCGCCCTCGGGGCTCATGCGGCGTTGAGCATCTGCGCGATTTCGTCCTTGAGCGCCAGCCGCTCGCGGCGCATGCGGGATTCTTCGTCCTCTGCGACGGGCTCGACATTCGTTTCGGCGCGGTGGATCGCGCGGTTCACCTCGTGATAGCTGTCACACAGCTTGGCGAAATGCGCGTCATCCTGTTTCAGGCGGTGCAACGCGTCGGCCTGTTGCGGGAATTCCTCGGCAAGTTCATGCGGGGTGTGGGACATGGTCGCTCCTCTCTGCGTGGTTACGGACGGAGTGTAATCAACGCGCCCCGGCGCGCCTTGATCTGGCGCAATCAGCGGCGGTTCTGCCAGAGTTGATAGAGCCACAGCAGCGCCAGTGACCCCAGGAGCGCCAACACGAAGCCACCGACCCACCCCGCCGACGCCATCAGGAAGCGAAAGCCGAGTCCGCCAACCACCGCGCCCAGCACCCCGATCACCATGGCCGTCGGCAGATCGGTATTCATCCGCATCAGCCGCGTGGCGATGACGCCCGCCAGCGCGCCAACCACGATCAGCAGCACAACCGGCATCTAGGCCCCCGTTTGCGCGGCGATTTCCGCACGGGTCTGCCGCCCGCGCTCTGTCGCGGATTTGAGCTGGCCGCAGGCGGCCATGATATCCTCGCCGCGCGGGGTGCGGATGGGACTGGCATAGCCGGCCTTGTGGACGATATCGGCAAAGCTCTCGATCCGGGCCCAGTCGGACCGCGCGTAGGGCGCGCCGGGCCACTCGTTGAAGGGGATCAGGTTGATCTTGGCCGGAATGCCCGCGATCAGCTTGACCAGGCGCCGCGCGTCGGCGTCCGAATCGTTCACATCCTTCAGCATGACATATTCAAAGGTAATCCGCTCGGAGTTGGACAAGCGCGGATACTCGCGCAGCGCATCCAGCAAGGTGTTGATATTCCAGCGTTTGTTGATCGGCACCAGGCGGTCGCGCACGTCATCCGTCGTGGCGTGGAAGCTGACCGCCAGCAGGCAGCCGATTTCCTCTGCGGTGCGGACGATTTCGGGCACCACGCCCGACGTGGACAGCGTGATGCGGCGGCGGGAAATGGTCAGCCCCTCATGGTCCATGACCACCTTCATCGCGTCGCGGACATTCTCGAAATTATAGAGCGGCTCGCCCATGCCCATCAGCACGACGTTGCTGACCAGCCGGGTCTCATCCTTGGGCGCGCCCGGTTCCGGCCATTCGCCAAGATCGTCGCGCGCGACCAGCACCTGGCCGACGATCTCGGCCGCTGTCAGGTTGCGCACCAGCTTCTGCGTGCCGGTATGGCAGAAGGAACAGGTCAACGTGCAGCCGACTTGGCTGGAAATACAAAGGGTTCCACGGCTTTCTTCAGGTATGTAGACCGCCTCTACCTCGTGCCCGCCGGCAATGCGCAGCAGGTATTTGCGCGTGCCGTCCTCGGAGAGTTGCCGCGACACGATCTCCGGGCGGGCGATCTCGAACGCCGCGGCCAGTTGTGCGCGATACCCTTTGGCCAGATTTGTCATCGCGCCGAAATCCTGCACGCCCCAATGGTAGATCCATTGCCAGATCTGGCCCACGCGCATCTTGACCTGACGTTCCGGCGTGCCGATCTCGGACAGCGCCCGCGCCATCTGCGCGCGGGTCAGGCCGACAAGATTGCGCTTGCCGTCCTCTGGCAGCTTGCGCGGCAGTGTCAGAACATCTTGGGTGATGGGCGCGTTGGTGGTCATGTGCGGCTTTCCATTCTGGCTTTGCCCGAGATATAACAAAACCGCCCGGAAAAGACAGTCCGGGCGGCGCAATACAACCAGAACACGGTTTATTCAGCGCATTGATTCTGCGCTTCTTCCGTTGCGGCGGTAAACCCGAAGAGCGAGAACGTGTCTTTCGTGTCGGTCCCGCGCGAGGACCGCGCTGTCACGACAGCCTCTGCCCCGGCGCGCAAGCTTTCCAGGATGCGCGCGTCTTCTTCCGGTGTCCCGGACCACGCCCATTCCCCGTCGACGAAAAGCTGGTATTCGGTGCCGCCCACGGTCAGGCCAACGGTCGAGTCGGGCGCGAACGGGTAACCACCGGTGAATGAAATCTCGGGCGTGTCGCTGTCGGGGCGATAGGTGGCGAAAAGCAGGATATCACCGCGCCGCACCTGCACCGGGTTGCCGCCACGGGTGTTCACGGTTTCGCGCGGGGCTGAAACCGCCCAACATTCCTTGGGGCTGCCTTCGACGAATACGCTCCAGGCCGTATCAGCGGCCACGCGATTGGTCGATTCCTGCGCAACCGCCGCGCTGCTTGCAAGTGCAACGGCCAGCGCCATGCCTGCCGTGATACCGGCTTGGGTTCGTGCGTGAAACACCATCTGCTAGCTTGCCTCCGAACTGTGCGATCCGTTAGATCGTGCCTGACATTGGCCAAGTCTCTGCACAAGGCCATTTATTTTCACTTGGTTTCTAACCATTACGCGACCAAAGTTCAAAGCCCTCGTGACAAAAAATCGCGCAAGCGTGAAACCGGGGTCCACAATCATGGCAGGATAAGCAAGAAGATGCCGAAACAAAACGATATTGCACAGGGTGCCGTCCCCCTTGTCGAGATCTGGCGCGGGGCGCGGCTGGAATCCGCGCATTTCGGTCATGCGGTCGTCATGCGCGCGGATGGCACGCTGGTGAACTGCTGGGGACGCCCCGACGTGGTCATCTATCCCCGGTCCAGTTGCAAGATGATCCAGGCGCTGCCTTTGATGGACTCCGGCGCGGGTGCGGCGTTGCGCCCGCAACAGGTGGCCTTGGCCTGCGCCTCGCACCAGGCATCGGCGCGCCATGTCGCGATGGTAACAGGGTGGTTGTCAAACCTTGGGCTGAGCGACGCGGATTTGCGCTGCGGCGCGGCCATGCCCGGCGACCTGGCAGAGCGCGACCGGCTGATCTGCACGCATGAGCACCCGTGTCAAAGTCACCATGAGTGCTCTGGCAAGCACGCGGGGTTCCTTACCCTGAACCGGCATCTGGGGGGGCTTCCCGATTACGTGGCCCCCGACCATCCGGTGCAACGCGCCGTGCGCGATGCGTTCGAGGAGGTGACGGGCCGGACCTCTGCGGGCTATGGCATCGACGGCTGTTCGGCGCCGAATTTCGCGACTGAACTGCAAGGGCTCGGGCTTGCGATGGCGCGCTATGCCGCCGCGCGCGAAGGATCGGGCGACAGGCGCAGCCGCGCCATGGCACAATTGCGCGACGCGATGATGGCGCATCCCGATATGGTCGCGGGCGAGTCCCGCGCTTGCACCAACCTGATGCGGGCCGCGCGCGGTCGTGCGGCGGTCAAGACCGGCGCGGAAGCGGTGTTCGTCGCCATCCTGCCCCAGCAAAAGCTTGGGATCGCGCTGAAAATTGTCGATGGTGGCGTCCGTGCGTCCGAGGCCGCGATGGCCGGCCTGTTGCGCCATTACGGTGTCATCGACGCGGAGGACCCGGTGCTGGTGCAGTATCTCGGCCCGCTGCGCAATCGCCGCGACCTGGTGGTCGGAGAGACCCGGCTGGCACAGGGGTTCGTCTGAGCGGGCTTTCGCTGCGCCGCGGCGAAGTGGCTTTCATCCTGCCCCGGAATTCGCTACACGTGAATCGAGCTGCTGCCAAAAGGAGAGTCCAGATGTTCAAGTTTCTGTTCGGAAACACAGCCCCTGCCCCGCAGGTCAAGCGCGAGACGCAGCGCGAAACCGTCTTGCGCGCGCAGTCCGAGATTAACGAGATTCTGGCCACGCTCAGCCCCAAGCCCCGCATCACCATTTACCCCGAAGAAGGCAGTTTCACCATCGACCTGCCCGAGCAGATGCCGGACGAGGCAAAGGCCCTGCCTGCACCGGACAAGCCAGAGACCTGATCCTGCGGCTTGCCCAATGCGCCACCGTGTCGTAGCGTCACACCCGAACCAACGGGAGGATGACCGCCAATGAGCGATACACCGCAAGCCTTCGAGACCCTGCAAATCCATGCCGGCGCGACACCTGACCCGGCCACAGGTTCACGACAGGTTCCAATCTACCAGACGACGGCCTACGTGTTTCGCGATGCCGACCATGCGGCGGCGTTGTTCAACCTGGAAGAAGTGGGCTTCATCTATTCCCGGCTGACCAATCCGACCGTCTTCGCCCTGCAAGACCGGATGGCGGCACTCGAGGGCGGCGCGGGGGCGGTGGCCTGTTCGTCCGGCCATGCCGCGCAGATCCTGGCGCTGTTTACCATCATGGGACCGGGGCTGAATATCGTCGCGTCGAACCGGCTGTATGGCGGCACGGTCACGCAGTTTTCGCAGACCATCAAGCGTTTTGGCTGGTCGGCCAAGTTCGTGGATATCGACGACGAAGCGGCGGTCGAAGCGGCGATTGACGACAACACCCGCGCGGTATTCTGCGAATCCATCGCCAACCCCGGCGGGCACATCGCCGACCTGCCCGCGCTGGCCGCGATTGCCGACAAGCACGGCATCCCGCTGATCGTGGACAACACCACCGCGACGCCGTACCTGTGCCGCCCGATAGAGCATGGCGCGACGCTGGTTATCCATTCCATGACCAAATACCTGACAGGCAACGGCACCGTCACCGGCGGCTGCATTGTCGATTCGGGCAAGTTCAACTGGTCCGCGAATGACAAGTTCCCCGGCCTGTCCCAGCCGGAACCCGCCTATCACGGGCTGAATTTTCACGAAGCGCTGGGGCCGCTGGCCTTCATGTTCAACGCCATTGCCGTGGGGATGCGTGACCTGGGCATGACGCTGAACCCGCAGGCCGCGCATTACACCATGATGGGGATCGAGACCCTGTCGCTGCGGATGGAAAAGCACTGCGAGAACGCGCTCAAGGTGGCGCAATGGCTGGAAAATCACCCGGCGGTCGATCACGTGACTTATGCCGGGCTGCCTTCGTCACCCGTTTACGACCGCGTGGCCAGGATCTGCCCGAAAGGCGCATCGTCGCTGTTCACCTTCGCGCTGAAAGACGGGTATGACGCCTGCGTGAAGCTGATCGATTCGGTGGAATTGTTCAGCCATGTTGCCAACCTGGGCGATACGCGCTCACTGATTATCCACTCGGCGTCGACGACGCACCGGCAACTGACCGAAGACCAGCAGATCGCCGCGGGCGCCGCGCCCAACGTGGTGCGCGTGTCCATCGGCACGGAAAACGCCGACGACATCATCGCTGATTTGGAGCAGGCCTTGTCCAAAGCGAGCGCCTGATCCGCATAGCCGCGCGGCGCAAAACGAAGCGCGGCTAAGCAATTTTTCGCTATCCGGCGGGTCGGATAGGGTTTTCCGACTCCCGGTATGTAATAGAATTTGCTAAGGCCAAGCCATGAAACCGAATTTTGCCCTTGGCCTGACAGAGCACGGCATCACGCTGTGGATGCGCGACGCCGACGATTGGCTGCGCGTCGGTGCTGTCGCGATGGATGCGCCCGATCAAGACACGCGAATGCAGGCGCTTGTCGCCAAGGCCCGCGCGCTGACGTCCGAGACGGTGGTGACGAAGCTTGTCATACCCGATGAGCAGATTCTCTACACGCGCCTGGATGTCGCGCCAGACCCGAAGGCGATCCGCGCGGCGCTGGACGGGCGGACGCCTTACCCGGTCGAGGAACTCGATTTCGACTGGGTTGACGATAACGGGTCGGTTCTTGTCGCGGTGGTTGCGCGCGAAACCCTGGTCGAAGCAGAGGATTTCGCAAAGTCGCAGGGGTTGAACCCGGTCTGCTTCGTCGCGGCGCCAGAAGTGAAAGGCTTCGCGCGGGAACCTTTTTTCAAATCCGCGCGCGGGGTGTCGGCCGACCCGGAAGATCTGGGGCGCGGCGGGCCGATACTGCGCGAAACGGGTCATGTCAGAACGCCCGAAGCGTCAGAACCCATCGAGACGGCCCCGAAAGACGCCAAGCCATCGAAACAGGACACGTCAAAACCGCGCGCAACGCCCCCGGTTGCGTCTGAACCCGCGCAGCGCAGCGCGGACCCGGCGACCACGGACACGGGCACGGGCACGGGCACAGCACCGGACAAGGCAGAACCAGCCCGCGTTGCCACCGCCGCAAAGACACCAGGCGCGTCGCCACAAGCCGCGCCGGTCAAGGCCAAACCGGGCGCGCGCCCGGATGCACCCTCCAAGCCCGCGGCCGGCCAAGCGCAGACCGCTGACGCCGCCGTTGGTTTTCGGTCGCGCCGCAAACCGCCGCAAACCGCCCAAGCCGTTTCCGAATCAAGTGCCGCCAAGTCAGTATCGGCCCCTGCCCCGGTCGCGCGCCCCAGCGAGACGCTGAAGGCGCTGTCAAACACAAGCAAGCTGTCGTTGGGTCGTTTGGGCGGTGCCGCACTGGCGGGAAAACTCCGCGCCTCGGTTGCAGAGCCGGTCGCACGGGCGGGCAGCGGATTGCGGTCTGCCACCGATGCGCTGGGCCGCTCGCTTGCGCCGAAGGCCAAGACGGAGAACGCCGCATCGACGGCAAAGGATACGGCCACGGCACCTGCACTATCCGAAAGTTCAGGGCCGGGCGAGTCCGGCGCAGCCATGGGCGGTTCGGGAAAAGGCAAGGCAGCGGGCAAAAAGGCGAAGCAAAAACAAGGGAAGACCCGAAATGCGCCCGCGCGCAAGGGTGCCGCGAAACGGCAACAGGCCGATCCGGAAGCCGACCGTTTGACGGTCTTCGGGGCAAGACGGATGTCGGCTGCGGCCGAACCGACCTTGCCGCGCCGGGCGCTGCTTGTCAGCGGCGCGGCATTGTTGCTGGTGCTGGCCATAGCCGTCTGGGTGTTCTATTTCACCCGCACTTCGGATCCTGACAGCGCGGCACCGGTCCTGCCGGCAGATACCGCTTCCGAGGTTTCCGCCCCAGATCCCTTGGCGCTCGAAGATCTTTCCGCGGATTCCGCGAACGACATAGAGGCCGCCCTGGGTGTCACGGATGCGGCACAGGACCAGGGCGGGTTGCCGAACGCAGGCGCACAGGAGGACGGGATACAAACCGAACGCCCGGCCGACGATCAGCCACCGACTGTGGCATCGGCGGACCAGGATGCCGGGCGCTTGGCCGCACTCCGCTCGGTGCGGGCCCTTGCACCGCAATCGCCGGGCGATCTGCCAAGTGTTCAGGATGCACCAGAGCCGTTCGGGTCGCGTGAGCTGCCCCCGCTGCGCGACGTGGCAACACCGGACGTGGCGCAAGACACGGTGCAAGATGACGCCGTGGCCACAGCGGCCCCCGCCCTGCCGCCCGGCGAAGAGGCCCTGGAAATTGTCGTGACGAACGGGGCACCCGCATCGGTGCCGCCCGCGCGGCCTGCCGGGATCGCGCCTGACCCGACGCCAGAACCGGACCCGGACCCGGCAGAGCAGGTTGTCGTCGATGAAAGCACGCTGGATATCGACGTCACGCAAAGCACCCCGCCCAGCGTGCCCCCCGCACGCCCCGATGGCATTGCGCCAGAAGCGGCACCCGCCGCACCGGATGCCCCGGACAACGCGCAGCAACCGGATGCCGCCGCAGACGCAGAGGATGAGCAGGCCAGCCGCGCCGTGCCACCCGGTGGCGTTGCCTTGACCGCGCTGACACCGGCGGCCCGCCCGGCGGAGATTGTCGAAGCGGCGGTCGTGCAGGCGGAACGCTTTGCGTCCGCCACGCCACAAGCCGTCGCGGCATCGCAGCGCCCATCGAACCGGCCCAGCGGATTTTCGCAAACGGTTCAGCGCGCATTGGCCGCCGCGCAAGCCCGTCAAAGCGCCGCACCGGAGCCGGAAATCGTGCAGGCCTCGGCCGCCTCTGTCGCGCCGCGCATTCCCAGTTCCGCCTCTGTCAGTCGCGCGGCGACCCAGACCCGTGCAATCAACCCGCGCAAGATGAACCTGTTGGGCGTGATGGGCACGCCCTCGGCCCGCCGTGCCCTGGTGCGGCTTGGGTCGGGGCGCGTGGTCACCGTCAAGGTTGGCGCGCGGCTGGATGGTGGTCAAGTGACCGCGATCGGCGACAGTGAATTGCGATATAACAAGCGTGGGCGCGATCTTGTGCTGCGCATCGCGTCCTGAGCGGCGCCCTTGACCAAGATAGAGCCAGCATGACCGAAAAACCCGTCGCTCCCGTCGTCAAGATCGCGCTGGAGCTTGGCCCCGTCTTCCTGTTCTTCGTCGGGTATATCACCACGCGCGACCGAACCTTCGTGATCGGCGGCACGGAATATACCGCCTTTATCTTGCTGACGGCGGCCTTCATTCCGGTCATGGCGCTGGCGACCTTCATCCTGTGGCGGCTGTCGGGGCGGCTGAGCAAGATGCAGCTTGTCACGCTTGTCATGGTCGTCGTGTTCGGCGGCCTGACGGTCTGGCTGAATGACGACCGGTTCTTCAAAATGAAACCGACCGCGATTTACGGCATATTCGCCGCGTTGCTGGGGATCGGGCTGTTGCGCGGGCAAAGCTGGTTGCAACTGGTGATGGAAGGCGCGCTGCCGCTGACGCATGACGGCTGGATGCTGCTGACCAAGCGGCTGGCGCTGATGTTCCTGGCCATGGCCTGCGCGAACGAAATCGTCTGGCGCAATTTCTCGACCGATATGTGGGTGAATTTCCGCACCTTCGGCCTGCCCGTCGCGCTGTTCGGGTTCTTCCTGCTGCAAGCCAAGCTGTTCGAGCGTTACAAATCCGGCGCGGAGTGACCCGCCCGCAACCGCGCGCGGTTCAGCGCCAGCCAATACGCGCTGGTCAGAAGCGGACCGTTCTGCACCTCTCCTGACGTGGCAAGCTGCATAAGCCGGTCGAAGGGGATGACATGACGGCGGATATCCTCGGCTTCCGATTCGAGGCCGTTGACGGCCCCATCATTCTGCGGCAAGGCACAGAGCGCCACGAACTGGAACAGGCATTCCGTGATCGCGCCGGGCGACGGATAGGCTTGACCGATGGCAACCAACGCGTCCGGGTCCAGTGTCAGCCCGGCCTCTTCCCGCGCTTCGCGGAGCGCCGCCTGCGTCGGTGTTTCACCAGGGTCGATGCGCCCGGCGATCGCTTCCAGCGACCAGCAATTCACGGCATCGCGCACGTACAGGCCATAGCGGAACTGTTCCACCAAGAGCACGGCATCGCGCGCCGGGTCATAAGGCAGCAGCGTGACGGCATCTGACATCACGAAGGCCGCGCGGCGCACCACGGGACTGAGCGCGCCATCGAAGCGGCGAAACCGCAAATCGTCCGATTGCACGCCGAAAAAATATGCATAGGGCTGCGCTGTTGCGACCGGCTTGGCATCCCCCGGCGTGGCGGCGCGGCGCAAGGTCTGGGGGCTACGCTCGGCGCGCCCGCGCAGCCGCGCGCAGGCATGGGCCAGCAACATCGGGTAGCGCACGGCCAAATGCTCTGCCGGGTGCTGGTCGAACAAGGTCATCACTTCCGCGCTTGCCAAAGCAGCGGCCTCACCAAGACGCGCCGCCCAGTCCTCCAGCACCCAAGGCCGGTCACCGGGCGGGACCGTTCC
>JAAAPG010000054.1 GCA_009908405.1 Alphaproteobacteria bacterium
GAGCGCCACAGATATGGCAGCCGCTGCGTGACGGCTGATCTGCGCCAAAGGGCCGAAGGGCTTGCCGCCCCCCTGCCCGCGCTTCTGGCGCAGGCAGAGCATCTGGCCGCATCCGTGCTACCCGGCGCGCATGGGCGGCGGCGCGCGGGGCAAGGCGACGAGTTCTGGCAATATCGGCCCGCCACGGCCTCTGACGGTGCGGGCCGGATCGACTGGCGGCGCTCTGGCCGGGCCGATGCGCATTTCGTACGCGAAACCGAGTGGCAGGCGGCGCAGGCGGTCACGCTTTGGGTGGACCGCGCGCAAGCCATGGCGTTTTCCGGGGCGAAGGACCGCGCGCCCAAAGCTGACCGCGCACGGCTGCTGGGGCTGGCCTTGGCCGTTTTGTTGCTGAAAGGCGGCGAACGCGTCGGCTTGTTGCCCGACCTGCCCCCGCGCATGGGCCGCGCGCAACTGGAACCGCTGACGCTGGCCCTGTTGGCGGATGACGGCGCCGATTTCGGCACGCCGCCGCCGGGCGCGATGCCGTCGCGCTCGCAAGCGGTGTTCCTGTCGGATTTCCTTGGCCCGACCGACGCGCTGGAACAAACCGTCGCCCGCGCCGTGGCGCAAGGGGTGCGGGGCGTGCTGGTGCAGATCCTCGACCCGGTGGAAGAGGAGTTCCCGTATCGGGGCCGGTCGATCTTCGAATCCATGACCGGTGCGTTGCGGCACGAAACGCTGCGCGCGAATGACCTGCAAGTGCGCTATCGCGACCGGCTGGCCGCGCGCAAGGATGCGCTTGCGGCGCTGGCGCGGCAAAGCGGCTGGCAAGTGCTGACCCATCATACGGACCAAGCGCCCGGCACCGCACTGATGGCGCTGTGGCAAGCATTGGATGGGGGCCGATGATGGGCGCGGTTGGGTTTGCAACACCGTGGCTTTTGGCCGCTTTGGTGGCGCTGCCCGTCTTGTGGTGGCTGCTGCGCGCCGTGCCGCCAGCGCCAGTGGTCCGCCGCTTTCCCGGCGTGGCGCTGCTGCTGGGCCTGACCGACGCGCGCACCGAAACCGACAAAACCCCGTGGTGGTTGTTGCTGCTGCGCGCGCTGGCCGTCGCGGCCCTGATCGTGGGGTTTGCCGGGCCAATGCTGAACCCGCAAGCCGCGCGCACCGGCGATGCGCCACTTTTGGTGGTGATGGATGCTGGCTGGGCCAGCGCGCGCGACTGGTCGCGCCGGACCGAACGCGTGGCCGAGCTGCTGGCAGAGGCCGCGCGCGCGGACCGGCCCGTCGCGGTTGTGGCGCTGACAGACCTGCCCGAAGGCCCATTGCCGCTGCGCGAGGCCGGGTTTTGGGCGGAACGGATCGGGGGCTTGTCGCCCGCACCTTTCGCCCCGGATGCGGACGCGGTGGCAACATGGGCCGCCACCCTACCCGACCGGCTGGACAGCTACTGGCTGTCGGACGGGCTGGACGCGCCCTATCGTGCGGCCCTGACGGATGCGCTGCAATCGCGCGGGGGGCTGACGGTGTTCGAAACCTCGCGCCCCGTGCTGGCGCTGGCCCCGCCCGTGCTGCGCGACGGGGTGTTGGCGCTGCAAGGCTTGCGCCTGCCCGGCCAACCCGCGACCGATGTCGACATCATCGCCACGGGCCGCGACCCGGCGGGGGTAGAACGCGCCTTGGCCCGCGCAACGGCCAGTTTCGAGCCGGGCGCAGAGCGGGCAGAAGCAGAGCTGGTCCTGCAACCCGAGTTGCGCAACCGCATCACCCGATTTCAGATCGCAGGCCAGCGCAGCGCGGGCGCGGTCGCCCTGACCGATGACGCGTTGCAGCGCCGCAAGGTGGCTTTGCTGACCGGGCGCGAAGGCGATGAGGGCGCGGATCTGCTGTCGCCGTTTTTCTACCTGCGCCAAGCCCTTGGGCCAGTTTCAGACCTTATTGAAAGCCCCTCTATCGATGACCTGCTGCTAACCGCGCCGGATGTGCTGATCCTGGTCGATGTCGCCAGTTTGGGAGAGGTCGAGAGCGCGCAAATCCTCGATTTCGTGCGCGACGGCGGGATGCTCTTGCGCTTTGCCGGGCCGCGCCTTGCCGCGTCCGAGATCGCGCGCGAGGCCGAAGACCCGCTTTTGCCCGTCCGTCTGCGCATCGGGGGCCGCACGGTTGGCGGGGCCATGAGTTGGGGCGCGCCGCGTCGCTTGCGTGACTTCGCGCCGGACTCGCCCTTTGCCGGGCTGACCATTCCGGAGGACGTCACCATCGCGGCACAAGTTCTGGCACAGCCCGATCCGGGGCTGGCCGACCGCACGATTGCCACCTTGGCCGATGGCACACCGCTGGTCACGCGCAAGTTCGACGAGGACGGCCAGATCGTGCTGGTTCACACCACGGCCAATGCCGACTGGTCCAGCCTACCCCTGTCGGGGCTGTTCGTGCAGATGCTGGAACGGTTGGCCGTGTCCACGCGCGGTGCTGCTTTGGACGAAAACGACATCGCGGGCCAGGTCTGGCAACCGCGGCGCGCGCTGGACGGGTTCGGCGAGGTACAGGATGTCAGCGATCAGCCTGCGATCGAGGGCGATACCCTTGCCGCGCGTGACTTCGGCCCGGACCTGCGCCCCGGCGTGTATTCCAGTGCTGCGGGCACGCTTGCGCTGAACCTGATCGACGCCGACACCGCGCTTGCACCTGCCACATGGCCCGCGACCGTTCCGGTCGAGCGCGACACGGTCGCCGTGACCCGCGACCTGCGCGCGCCGGTCTTGCTGGCCGGGCTGGGGGTGCTGTTGGTGGATATCCTGGCCGCTCTATGGCTGTCGGGGCGGTTGCGCGGGGGTGCGGTGGCGGCGGTGATTCTGGCGCTGACCCTGCCCATGGACGCGCGGGCGCAAGAGGATGACCGCCTGGCCCTGCAAGCGACAAGCGCGGTGGTGCTGGGGCATGTGTTGACCGGCGATGCGCGCGTGGACGAAATGGCGCAAGCGGGCCTGCGCGGGCTGTCGCGCATCCTTTTCGCGCGTACATCGGTCGAACCGAACCCGCCCATCGGTGTGGACTTGGAGCGTGACGAATTGACCTTCTTCCCGTTCCTGTATTGGCCGATCACGGAAAACACGCCCATCCCGTCGGACACGGCCTATGCGAAGCTGAACCGTTACCTGCGCGGCGGTGGGCTGATCCTGTTCGACACGCGCGATGCCGAATTGGCGGGGCTGACCCGCACCACGCCCGAAGCGCGGCGCTTGCAGGCAATCGCGCGCCCGCTGGATATTCCGCCATTGGAACCGGTGCCCGAGGACCATGTGCTGACCCGCACCTTCTACCTGCTGGACGCCTTTCCGGGTCGTTACCGGGGCCGCGATGTCTGGGTCGAAGCCGCGCCCGCGGATGCCGAAGCCGCCGAGGGGATGCCGTTTCGCAACCTCAATGACGGTGTGACGCCGGTGATTGTCGGCGGGCATGACTGGGCATCGGCCTGGGCCGTGGACGAGGCGGGGCAACCCATGGTGCGCATCGGCATGGGGCTGGTGGGCGAGGAGCAGCGCGAGATGGCCTATCGCTTCGGTGTGAACCTGATTACCCATGTGCTGACCGGAAATTACAAATCCGACCAGGTGCATGTGCCCGCACTTCTGGAAAGGCTGGGGCAATGAACGGCATCGAGATCACATTTGTTCCGCTTCTGCCGTGGTCGCTTCTGGCGGCGGTGGCCGGGATCGCGGCGCTGATGGTGCTGCTGGCGCTGTGGCGCGGCCTGCGCGGCTGGTGGCTGCGGGGGCTGGCGGCGCTGGCGTTGCTTGCCGCCTTGGCCAACCCAGCGCTTCAAACCGAGTTGCGCGATACGCTGAGCGACATTGCCTTGGTGGTGATGGATGAAACCGCCTCGAACCGGCTTGGCGACCGCGGTGCGCAGACCGATACCGCCCGCGCGCACCTGGAACGCGAACTCACCGATCTGCCAAACATGGAAACCCGTTTCGTGACGGTAGAGGATGCAGCGCGCGACCAAGGCAGCCTGATCGCGGGTGCGCTGGCCGAAGCCTTGGCCGAGATCCCGCGCGACAGGCTGGCAGGCACGTTCATCCTGTCCGACGGGCTGGCGCATGATGCCGACCTGCCGCTGGACATGCCCAGCCCCTTGCACCTGCTGCGAACCGGGCAACCCGACGACTGGGACCGCCGTTTGATCGTCTCGAACGCGCCTGCTTTTGCCATCGTGGGCGAGCCCGTCACGCTGACCCTGCGGGTCGAGGATGAGGGCGCCGTGCCCGCCGATGCGGGCGCGCTGGCGACCTTGTTCTATTCGGTCGATGGCGGGCCACGCCAAAGCGCCATGGTGCCGGTGGGCCAGGATATGGAAATCGACGTGACGCTCGACCGGGGCGGCATGAACGTGCTGCAATTCGAACTGGAAGACGCGCCGAACGAGCTGACCGACCGCAACAATTCCGCCATCGTGCAGATGAACGGGGTGCGCGACCGGCTGCGGGTGCTGCTGGTCTCGGGTGAACCCAATGCGGGCCAGCGCACGTGGCGCAACCTGCTGAAGTCCGACCCGGCGGTGGACCTTGTGCATTTCACCATCCTGCGCCCGCCCGACCGGCATGACGGCGTGCCGGTCAATGAATTGTCGCTGATCGCCTTTCCCACCCGTGAATTGTTCATCGAGAAGATCGACGAATTCGACCTGATCATCTTCGACCGCTACAAACGGCGCGGCATTCTGCCCGGTTCCTATTTCGCCAATATCGCCCGTTATGTGCAGGATGGCGGCGCGTTGATGGTGGTGGGCGGGCCGGAACTGGCCGGGGCGGACAGCATCTGGCGCTCGCCGCTTGGCACGGTATTTCCGGCCAGCCCCACGGCGCGCGTGCTGGATGAAGGGTTTCGCCCACAGGTGACCGATCTGGGGCAGCGCCACCCGGTCACCGCCGGGCTGGAGGCCTTGGCACCTGCCGCCGAAGGCTGGGGCCGGTGGTTTCGCCAGATAGAGGTCGTGCCCGAGGACGGACAAGTCCTGATGGACGGGATCGATGGGCGCCCGCTTTTGATGCTGGACCGCGTGGACCAAGGGCGCATGGCGCTGATCGCGTCGGATCAGGCGTGGCTTTGGGACCGGGGCTTCGAAGGCGGCGGGCCCCAACTGGAATTGCTGCGGCGGCTGGCGCATTGGATGATGGGTGAGCCGGAATTGCAGGAGGAAACCCTGACAGCCAGCGCCGAAGGCCAACGCCTGAGCATCACCCGGCGCACATTGGGCGACAGCGTGGGAGAGGTTGTCGTCACCGCGCCCGACGGCTCTGAAACCGCGCTTGCGCTGACCGAGGAAAACCCCGGCGACTACCGCACGGACTGGGACGCGCCGGAAATCGGGCTGTATCGGTTGTCCGAGGGTGATCTGGAAAGCGTGGTCGCGGTGGGCCCGCAAGCGCCGCGCGAATATGAAAGCACGATCGCCACGGGAACCCGGCTGGAAGCCCTTGTCGCCCCAACGCGTGGCGGTAGCGTTGCCATCTCGGACGGGTTGCCGGAACTTCGGCAGGTGCGTGCAGGGCGCGCGGCCTCCGGTCGCGGCTGGCTGGGCGTAACCCCGCGCAACGCTTACGTGACGACCGACCTGACCACCGCCGCGCTGCTGCCCGGCTGGGCATGGCTGCTTTTGGCCGCGGGGCTGGCGCTTGGGGCTTGGCTGCGCGAAGGGCGATAAGAAAAGGGCGGCACCGTTGCCAGGGCCGCCCTTGTTGTCTTGTTTGACGGATCAGCCGAAGATGTCGGCCGTGATCCCGTTATACCACCCGATGCTTTCCTCGTAGGTCTGGCGGCGCAGATCGGCCGACTCACCCGTGTCGCTGATGAAGCTCGACACCGACTCGATCTGGTCTTCGCCCGCCTCGTAGCTGGCGCCGACCTTCACACCGTCATCGGTCGCGATCAGCGACCAGCAGGTGTTCGAGTAGCGCGCCGGGAAGATGCGGCTGCCGGTCAATTCGCCGCGCACCACGTTGGCGACGACCTTGGCCTGGCTGTTGGCCGAGAAGCCCGATTTCGGCATCGCGCCCTGCTGCGCGGCATCGCCCAGCACGAACACGTTCTCGTCCATCGTGGACCGCATGTCGGACGGGGTGACCGGCGCCCAGCCCGCATCGTTGGTCAAACCGGCCAGTTCCGCGATCTTGCCGGCCTTTTGCGCCGGGATCACGTTGCAGACATCGACGGATTCGACCTGACCGTCGATGACGACTTCCATCGCATCGGGGCGCACCTCGACATTTTCGCCACCGAAATCGGGGCCGATACGGGTAACCATCCCCCCATAGTGCTTGGCCCAGCCTTCCTCGAACAGGGCCTGTTTCGAGAAGTTCTGCTTCGGGTCCACGATCAGGATCTTGCCGGTCGGGTTCGATTCCGACAGCATATGCGCGACCATCGACACGCGCTCGCCCGGGCCGGGGGGGCAGCGATAGGGGTTGGGCGGGGCGACCATGCAGAAGGTTCCGCCCTCGCGCATGTTCTGGATCTGGTTCTTCAGCAGTTGAACCTGTGTCCCCGACTTGTAGGCATGCGGCATCAGGCTTTGCTTGGTCACATCCCAGCCGGGCACGGCATTGTCGACAAAGTCGATGCCCGGCGCGACCACCAGCTTGTCATAGGGCACCGAGGACCCGGATGCCATGGTGACCATGCGCGCGTCGCGGTCCACCCCGACGGCCCAGTCATGGATGACGTTGACACCGGCGGCGGCAATGCCTTCGTAGCCGTGGCCCAGATCGTCGTAATCCCAGAACCCACCCAGGTACAGGTTGGAGAAATAGCAGGTGTAATACCGCTTGGTCGGTTCGATCAGCGTGACATCGACCGCGCCATCGCTGTCTTTGGCGACATAGCGCGCAACGGTGCCACCGCCGGACCCGCCGCCGATAACGACCACCCGGGGCTTGGCCTGACCCATGACAGCCGGGGCCGCCATAAGCGCGGTGCCCGCCGAAACGCTCGCCAGGAATGTTCTGCGTTGAAGCTTCATTGGTTCTCTCTCCCGTTTTTCGCCGCGGATCGCGCCGAATTTGCGCCCATCTCCTCCCGTCGTCCAGCCTCCCTTGCGCCGATGGCGCACCGAAGGACGGGTCAAGGTTCCGCGCGGGGCGTAGAGCGTGGAACCGGATTTTTTGCCGTGACCCTAACAGAAAACGACAATGGGGCGTGCACATGTTTATGCGACCCCCCGTTCTTATTCGTCGAGCACCGCGAAATAGGCTGCGAGCGCGGCGATTTCCTCTTCGCCCAAGCGCGACGCGACGGAGCGCATCACCTCATGCGGACGCAGCTTTTCCTTGTAGGCGTGCATGGCCACGACGAAATCTTCCTCGGGCCAGCCGACGATGCCGGGAATCCCCTCGTTGCTACCGCTGCGCTGGTGGCAGGTGGTGCATTCCTGGCTCAGGTATTCGCCGTACTCCACGTCACCCACGATCGCCAGAACCTCGGGCGCCAGTTCGACCTCTGGCCGGATGGCTGTCGGTGCGGCTTCGGGAATATCCTGGGGCTGGTCGGAAAACACCCGCAGGTAGGCGATCAGGTCGGAGCGCCGTTCTTCGTCCTCCAGCCCGCGATAGGACATGCGGGTGCCCGACACCAGGGCGCGCGGGTTCTCGATATAGGCGTGCAGGCGCGCCAGGTCCCATGTCAGGCCGTCGCGGCCCTGCCGTTCCAACGCGCTGGAATAGCGAAAGTCGTCATGGCTGCCCGCACCGCGATCAAAGATATGGTTGAGCTGGGGACCAATCCGATGCGCAGCCCCCTCGCCGATCTGGTGGCAACTGGCGCATTCGCGGCGATACACTTCCGCGCCAGCCTCCGGGTCACCAATGGCAACGGCTTGCCCAGGCGACGCTGTCGGGGCCGCGATGGCCCCGACGCTGAGTGCGATTGGAAGAAACAGGTTCCTCATGCGATCCCGATCAGTCCGAGTGCGATGTCAGGTAGGCGATCAGCGCCGCCCGCTCGTCAGCATCCCGAACGCCACGGAACGCCATCCGGTTGCCTGAAATGTAGTCTCTGGGATTTTCGAGGAACGCGTCAAGCGCTTCGTCGGTCCAGACCATGCCTTCATCGGCTTTTTCCGCGAAGGCCGGTGAATAGCGGAAACCGTCCACTTGCCCGGCCACGCTGCCGACGACACCGTTCAGGGCCGGACCCACGCCGCTGCGCGCCCCGTCCCCGATCTGGTGGCAGGACCGGCACTGCCGAAAAGCACTTTCGCCCGCCTCGACCATCGCCGGGTCAAGGCTTGCGACCTCGACCTCTTCTGCCGCCGGTTCCGCCGCCGGTTCGGCTGCGGCTTCTTCCACCGGGGCCGCGTCGGTCGCGGTGTCTTGCAGCGATGCTTCTTCAAGGGTTTCGCCGGGTTCCAGCACGGTGCCATCCAGCAGCAGCCGCGGGAACGGCGGGGTCACGGCGATGTCGCTGGCCCGCTTCGTGATCTCGACCGGGTCACCGCAATCGCTCATGCAAGCTTCGGTCACAAACAGCGGAAACTCGCTTTCCATGCGGTCATCAACGATGAACCCATCCGCGTTGGGCATGGACACTTCGGTGAAGTTCTCGTTGCTCAACACGAAGTCATAATCGACGATCCCGTTGGAATACAGGATATACGCCGTGATCGCATAGGTTTCGTCATAGGTCAGGATCTGCGCCGCGCCGAAGGGCATGGAGCGGTGAACATAGTCGAACACCGTCGACAGATATGGCCAATACGACCCGACGGTCTTGACCGGGCGCGCATTGGTCAGCGTGCCCTCTCCGCCTGCGATGACGGGCCACGCGCCCGCGCCCTCGGCGAAATCACCATGGCAGGCGGCGCAGTTGTTGATCCAGGCTTCCTCGCCATCATAGACGTCGCCGCTGCCCTCGGGCAGGCCGGTGCCATCGGGCAGGACGGCGACATCCCAGGCCTCGATCTCTTCGGGCAAGGCCGCGCGGCCAAGGCCGAATTCCTGCGCGAAGGCCGGGGCGGCCAGCAAGGTTGCGAGCGCCGTGGTAGCGATCAGATTACGACACTTCGACATTTTCTGCTTCCCCATTCTCGTTGACATACCAGGTCTGGATGCCGTTGTTGTGGTAGATCGAGTTCAGCCCGCGCACGGCGCGCAGCTGGTCCTTGGTGGGCTGCACGTAGCCGGTTTCATCGACGGCGCGCGCCTGCAGCATCATCGGCTTGCCGTCCCAGACATGGTCGACGTGGAAACGCGTCAGCGCCATCGGCTTCGCGTCGCCCGAAATCCGGGCTTCGACCCAGTTCGCGCCACCATCCATGGAGACATCGACGCGGGTGATACGGCCACGGCCCGACCATGCAAGCCCGGTGATGACCATCGGGCCGGCCCCGTGGCTGGCGGGCGCTTGCGGTGAGGGCGCGGTGATGACGGATTTCGCGTCCATCTCCCATGTCCATTTGCGGGCTTTGCCGTTGGCCAGCAGGTCGGTGTATTTGCTGGTTTCCTCGCGCGCTTCGACGGCCTGGTCATAGACCCCGACACGGCGCAACCACTTGACCCACATGTTGCCTTCCCAGCCGGGAACCACCAGGCGGACGGGGTAGCCATGCTCCATGCGCAGAGCTTCACCATTGGCGTAGAACGCGACAAGGCAGTCATCCATGGCTTTTTCCATCGGGATGGAGCGACCGTTGGAGCTGGCATCATGCCCTTCGACGAAGACCCACTTGCCTTCGGGCTGGACACCGGCCTCTTCCAGCAGCACGCGCAGCGGCACGCCGATATATTCCATGTTGTGGATCATGCCATGGGTGAACTGCGCGCCGTTCAACTGCGCGCCGCCCCATTCCATGCCGGAATTCGCGGCGCACTCACAGAACGCGACCATGCTTTCGCGCGGCAGACGCATGAGGTCGGCAAAGGTAAAGACCAGCGGGCGGTCCACCAGCCCGTTGATCATCAGGCGGTAGTCCTGCTTGCTCATCTCGATCGCGCCGGAATGGTGACGCTCGAACGCGCAGCCTTGCGGGGTGATCGTGCCTTCCAGCGCGTGGATCGGCGTGAAGTTGATCGAGCTGATCGGGTCCGCGGTCAGCCATTCCACGTTGCGGCGGACGACATGCTCTTCATAGTGAATGGGCATGCCGTAGGGCGTGGCATCCACCCCTTCGCCGGTGAAGGACGCATAGGGCTGCACTTCGGTAATCAACGGGTCGGGCGTGTTGGCCCGTGCGCCCGTGGCCCCAAGGGCGGCCCCCCCGGCGGCAAGCCCTGCGGTGCGCAGAAAGTCGCGGCGGCTGGCACCACCGGCCTTGCGGGGCGCGTCATTGGACTGGTCGGTCATGACGGTGTTCCTTTTGCTAGGCTGGACGGGCGCAGGGCCCGTCCGGGTTGATTGAATTACAGGCCGGTTACTTGCACCGAATTGTTCGGCTCCAGCGACACACGTTCGGTCTTGCGGATATGGCTTTCGACCACGTCCCAGATTTGCGGGCCTTCGGTTCCCTCGTTCACGCTGGCCCAGCCGCCCACCGTGTAGGTGCGCGCGGGGTCGATCGGGTCGCCGGTCGAGAGCAGCGTCATGTCAGAGATGCGCTCGCCCACCCCGGCGGAAATGTCGATCTTGTAGCCAAGACCACCCATGCGCACCATGTCGCCGCCCTGCTGGAAATAAGGGTCGGGGTTGAACAGGTTGTCGGCCACGTCTTCCAGGACGACCTTCAGGAATTCGCCGGTCATCTCGGTGCGGTAAGTCTGGCCATAGGTCATGCTTGTCACCGAATGGATATCCTCGCGCGTGATCGCATCGCCCGGCATCAGGCTGGCGCCCCAGCGCACGCCCGGCGACATGGCGATTTCGGTGTCACGCTCGGACATGACGGCGTCAAGAATCAGGTCATCCCAGGTGCCGTTGAAATTGCCGCGACGATACAGCAGGCTGTCGGTATGGCCGATCACCTCGGTCAACTGGTCAAGGTAAGGCGCGCGCTGTTCGTCAACCACGGCAGCCATTTCGGCATCCGGCGTGATGACATCCGAGAAGATCGGGATCAGCTTGCTGCGGAAGCCCATCATCCTGCCGTCGCGCACGTCCAGATCCAGACGGGTGACGAACTTGCCATGGCTGCCGCTGGCGATCAGCAGCGTCTCTCCCACGATCACGGGTTCGGGCAACGCGTCATGCGTGTGGCCGGTCAGGATAACGTCAATGCCGTTGACGCGGCTGGCCATCTGGCGGTCCACGTCGAAACCGTTATGCGACAGCACCACG
>JAAAPG010000059.1 GCA_009908405.1 Alphaproteobacteria bacterium
GATCGCCGTGCCGGGCGGCGCGGAGACGCGCCACATGATCGGCGCAGACGCTCTGGCGGCCATGCGCCCGCATGCGCATCTGGTCAATATTGCGCGCGGCGACGTGGTGGATGAATCCGCGCTGGTCGCGGCGTTGCAGGCAGGCCAGATCGCGGGCGCGGGGCTGGATGTGTATGAACATGAACCCAAGGTATCGCCGGAATTGATGGGCATGGACAACGTCACGCTCTTGCCGCATCTGGGCACCGCGGCGCTGGATGTGCGCGAAGAGATGGGGCTGATGGCCGTCGAAAACGCCATTGCGCATCTGGACGGCGTGCCGCTTCTGAACCCGGTCTGACATGACCGCACAGGCAGAGATCGCCGTGATCGGTACAGGCGTCGTGGGCCTGGCCTGTGCGCTACGGCTGCACCAAGCGGGCCACGCGGTGGTTCTGGTCGCCCCGGAAGACGACGAAACCGGCGCAAGCTACGGAAATGCGGGCGTTATCGCGGATTATGCCGTCATGCCTGTTGGCACGCCCGATGTGCTGCGCGACCTGCCAAGACTGCTCTTTGACCGCGACAGCCCCTTGGCCATTCGCCATGCGGCATTGGCGACGCTCGCCCCGTGGCTGTTGCGCTTTGCCCGCGAATGCCTGCCCGGTCGCGCGCGCGCCAATGCGCAGGCGATCGCGGCGCTGCTGGCCCCCGCGGCGGCGATGTGGCGCGATCTGGCCGCAGAGATCGGCGCGCGGGATCAGCTCAAGGCGCATGGTTCGCTGTATCTGTATGAAACCGACAAACAGGCGGTGGACCTGTCGCGCTACCGCGATCTGGGCGTGACGGTCGAAGGGCTGACCGGCCCCGAACTGGGCCAGATGGAACCGGCTTTGCGCGGCCACGCCGGCGGCGCGTTTTTTCCGAACACGATCACTATTCACGACCCGGCCACGCTGCTGCGCGCGCTGCGCGCGGCGGTGGCGGATATCCCGCATATCCCGGCGCGGGTGGACCGGCTGGAACGTGGCGGCCAAGGTATTACCCTGTCCGGCCCCGGTTTGAGCCTGCGCGCCGCGCGCGTGGTGCTGGCGGCGGGCGCATGGTCCAAAACTCTGGCCGCGCAGGCGGGCGACCGGGTGCCGCTGGACACCGAGCGCGGCTATCATCTGGAATATGACATGGCCGAAACCCCGCTGACACGGCAAACCAGCCCCGTTGCGCGGGGGTGGTATTTCTGCCCCATGCAGGGCCGCTTGCGGGTTGCGGGCACGGTGGAACTGGGCGGGCTGACCGCCCCACCCGCACCGCACCGGTGGGCCGTGATGGAACGCGGCGCGCGCGCCATCCTGCCTGGCTTGCCGGAGCCGTCGCGCCGCTGGATGGGGTTTCGCCCCTCGATCCCCGACTCGCGCCCGGTGATCGGCCCGTCACGCTTGGGCGCGGACGTGATCCATGCCTATGGCCATGGCCATCTGGGGCTGACGCTGGCCCCCGTCACCGCGCAGATGGTCGTCGATATGGTCGCAGGCCGCGCACCGATGACAGACCCCGGCCCCTACCGCGTGGACCGGTTCTGACGCGCAAACCGGCCCAAGGTGGTCAGCAGGAACAGACCCGCCGCCACCACCACGATGGACGGCCCCGACGGCGTGTCCTGCGCCAGCGACAGTTGCAACCCGCCCCAGACCGACAGCCCCCCGAGCGCCACGGCACCAAGCGCCATGCTCTCTGGCCCGCGCGCGAGGTTGCGCGCGGCGGCGGCGGGAATAATCAGCATCGCCGCAATCAGCAGCGCGCCGACAATTTTCAGCGACACCGCCACGACGATGGCCAAGGCCACGGTCAGCACCAGCCGTTCGCGCGCGGGGTTCAGGCCCGCGGCATGGGCCAGATCCTCGGACAAGGTGGCGGTCAGAAGCGCCCGCCAGCGCCATGCCAGCAGCGCCAGCACCGCGCCCGCGCCCAAGGCGATCACCACTAGGTCGCTGCGCGACACGGCCAGGATGTCGCCAAACAGGTAGGATGTCAGGTCCACCCGCACACCGGGCAGATACGACACCGCGACCAGCCCGCAGGCCAGCGCCGAATGCGCCAGAACGCCCAGCGTGGTATCCATCGCCCAGCCGCGCCCGGCCAAGGCGGCAACCGTCATTGCCATGGCCAGCGCGACAAGCATGATGCCCAAATACAGGTTCAGCGCAAAACCCAGTGCCAGCGCGACGCCCAAGATTGCGGCATGGGCGGTTGCGTCGCCAAAATAAGCCATGCGCCGCCAGATCACGAAACAGCCCAAGGGACCAGCCGCCAGCGCCACCATCAGCCCCGCGAGCAGTGCGCGCAAAAGGAAATCATCCAGCATGGGCGTGGTCCCCGTGGTCATGGTCATGGTCATGGTCGTGCTGATACAGCGCCAGCGCGCCGCCCGTGCCATGCCCGAACAGCGCGCGGTATTCCGGGGCCGCGCGCACCACATGCGGCGCGCCGGAGCAGCATATATGCCCGTTCAGACAGATCACGCGGTCCGAGGCGCTCATCACGACATGCAGATCATGGCTGACCGACAGCACCGCGCAGCCCAATTCGCGGCGGACATCCTCTATCAACCGGTAAAACGCGGCGGTGCCGGGTTGATCCAGCCCTGCCGTCGCCTCGTCCAAGATCAGAATATCGGGGCGCGACAACAGCGCGCGCGCCAGAAGCACACGTTGAAACTGCCCGCCCGACAGCGTGGTCATGTCTTGGCGCGCCACATCGGGCACGCCCACCCGTGCCAGCACTTCGACCATGCGCGCGGGGCTTTGACGGTCGGGCAAGGACAGGAAGCGCGCCACGGGCATGGGCATGGTCGGGTCGATATGCAGCCTTTGCGGCACATAGCCAATGCGCAGGCCCGGCTTGCGGGTAATGCGGCCCTTGGATGGCGCGACCACCCCAAGCAATGCGCGCAACAGCGTGCTTTTGCCCGACCCGTTCGGGCCGACGATCGTCACGATTTCGCCTGCGTCGATGCACAGGTCGACATGGTGCAGCACCTCACGCCCGCCAAGCCGCACGGCCAGGTGATCCGTGGAAATCAGGCTCATGCACCGGCCCCGTCGCAGGCGCGGCATTGGCCGACCGCTTCGATTGTTGCGCGTTCCATCGCGAAGCCCGCCGCTTGCGCGGCATCCGTCAAGGCGGCGGTCACAGCTACGGCGGGCGCTTCGGTCACGCTGTCGCAGCGGTCGCAAATGAAAAACGCCGCCGCGTGGTCATCGGCCGGATGTGCGCAAGCGGTGAAAGCGTTCAGCCGGCGGATGCGATGAGCAAAGCCGTGTTCAACCAGCCAGTTCAGCGCGCGGTAGGCCACGGGCGGCTGGGTGCCGTAGCCCTCGGCAGCCAGCTTTTCCAGCACGTCATACGCCCCCAGTGCGCCATGGGCGGCGATCAGAATTTCCAGCGTGCGCAGGCGCACCGGGGTCAGGCGCAGCCGCATCCGCGCGGCACGCGCCTGGGCCTGCGACAAGATGCGCGTCGCGCTTTGCGGACCGCTATGATCGGGACAGCAAAACCCGCTTTCCGTCGGATCGCTCATTATTCGGCCCTTGACTGTTATGTTATTACGTTAGATAGGCTGTGTAACCGTGTAACACAAGGAGACAGAGATGCGCTACTCCATCGCTTTGGCCGCCGCAATGCTTGGCACGCCGCTGGCCGCCCATGATATCCGCGTTGTGACCGATATTCCGGTCGCACATTCGCTGGTGTCGATGGTGCTGGGCGACCACGGCACGGCAGAATTGATGCTGGAGCGCGGGGCGAACGCGCATTCCTACCAGTTGCGCCCGTCACAGGCGCAGGCGCTGTCGCAGGCCGATATCGTGGTCTGGATGGGCGCGCGGATGACGCCCTGGATGGGCCGCGCGATCGACGGGCTGGCGGGTGACGCGCACACGGTGGCCCTGCTGGAGGTTGACGGGGCCATGCTGCGCGAGTTCGGCCAGGCGAAGGATGCGCATGACGACCACGGGCACGACCATGGCGACGACCACGCCCATGACGATCACGGGCATGACGATCACGGGCATGACGATCACGGGCATGACGATCACGGGCATGACCACGACGACGCGCATGCCCACGATGACCACGGGCATGACCATGGTGACGCGCACGCCCATGACGACGCGCACGCGCATGACGATCACGGGCATGACCATGGTGACGACCACGGCCATGACCACAGCGACGGTCACGCGCATGAGGATGACCACGCGGGCCACACCCATTCCGGGCTTGACCCCCATGCATGGCTGGACACCCGCAACGCCGCGATCTGGGTCGATTCCATCGCTGCCGAACTGGCAGAGCACATGCCCGACCACGCAGCGGAATTTGCCGCCAATGCCGAGGCCGCGAAGGCAGATATCACGGCGTTGACGGCCGACATCGAAACCACCCTCGCCCCGGCGCAGGACATGGCTTTCGTCACCTTCCACGACGCCTATGGCTATTTCGTCAACCAGTTCGACCTGACGCAGGCCGGCGCGATTGCCTTGGGGGACGCCGCCAGTCCCGGCGCACAACGTCTGGCCGCTCTGCGCACCGAGATGGAAGCCGATGCCGCCGTCTGCATCTTCCCCGAGGCGGCGCATGACCCGGCGCTTGTCACGACCATGATCGACGGCACCGGCGTGCGCCTTGGCGCCACGCTCGACCCCGCGGGCAGCTTGCTGGAACCGGGCGCGGGCCTCTATGGGGCATTGATGCGCAACATGGCGCAATCCATCGCCGACTGCGCGCAGGGCTAGACGAAACAGCGCCCAAAGGTTAGGTCTGGGGCGAACCGCCCCGGATCCGAAAGCGCCCTGCCATGACCGCACTCACCCTGTATCTTGCAGCCCCGCGCGGCTTTTGCGCGGGCGTGGACCGCGCCATAAAGATCGTGGAAATGGCCTTGGAAAAATGGGGCGCGCCGGTCTATGTCCGCCACGAGATCGTGCATAACAAATTCGTGGTCGACAGCCTGCGCGCCAAGGGCGCGGTGTTTGTCGAGGAGTTGGACGAGTGCCCCGATGACCGGCCGGTGATCTTTTCCGCCCACGGCGTGCCGAAATCGGTGCCAGAGGCGGCCCAAGCGCGGCAAATGCTGTTCGTCGATGCCACCTGCCCGCTGGTCAGCAAGGTGCATATAGAGGCCGAGCGCCACCATGAAAACGGGTTGCAGATGGTCATGATCGGCCATGCCGGCCACCCCGAAACCGTGGGCACCATGGGCCAACTGCCCGAGGGCGAGGTGCTGCTGGTCGAAACCGCCGATGACGTGGCGGGGCTGGACGTGCGCGACCCCGAAAAGCTCGCCTTCATCACCCAGACCACGCTGTCGGTGGATGACACGGCCGATGTGGTCGACGCGCTCAAGGCGCGCTTCCCGGCCATCATCGGCCCGCACAAGGAAGACATCTGCTACGCCACCACCAACCGGCAGGAAGCGGTCAAGGCCATCGCGCCCATGATCGACGCGCTGCTGGTCATCGGCGCGCCGAATTCGTCCAACTCGCAACGGCTGGTCGAAGTGGGCCGCGCCAAGGGCTGCGATTACGCCCAACTGGTGCAACGCGCCGCCGATATCGACTGGCGCGCGCTGGAAGGCGTGCGGTCTGTGGGCATCACCGCAGGCGCATCGGCCCCGGAAGTGCTGATAACCGAGGTCATCGACGCCTTCCACGCCCGCTATGATGTGACGGTGGAGATGGTCGAGACGGCGAAAGAGCGGGTGGAGTTCAAGGTGCCACGGGTGTTGCGGGAAACCGCCTGACATCACGGGCCTTGCGCCCGTGAACATTTTTCCATCCTTCCCCTTGCCCTGCCCGCGCCCGCGCGCCATCGTTGCGACGACGTTAAAGGATGCGCATGATGCTCTCGACTCAATTCCTGCTGACCGCGCTGGTGGTCGTGCTCGCCCCCGGTACGGGCGTTGTGTATACGCTGGCGGTGGCTCTGGGCCAAGGACGGCGCGCGGGGCTTTGGGCCGCCTTGGGCTGCACCTTCGGCATTGTGCCCGCGATGCTGGCCGCGATCTTCGGGCTGGCGGCGCTGATGCACAGCTCTGCCCTGCTGTTCCAAACCGTGAAATTCGCGGGCGTGGCCTACCTGCTTTACCTGGCCTGGCAGATGCTGCGCGAAGGCGGCGCACTTCGGGTGCAGGAAAACCCCGCGCCCACGCCGGGGATGGTGGTGGCCAAGCGCGGGGCGCTGTTGAACATCCTGAACCCGAAGCTGTCGATCTTTTTCCTTGCGCTTTTGCCGCCCTTCCTCAGCGGCAACCCGGCCACCGCCACGCAGGAACTGGCATTGATGGGGGGCGTTTTCATGGCGCTGACCTTCGCGGTCTTCGCGGTCTATGCGCTTGCCGCCGCCCAAACGCGGGACTGGATACTGGGCAGCGCGCGCGCCATGGCGTGGCTGAACCGCGCCTTTGCGACGGTTTTCGCCGCGCTCGCCGCGCGCCTGGCGATGGAGCGCGCATGATCCCCCGCCCTGCCCTTGCGCTTGGCCTTGCCGGGCTGATCCCCTTCGCCTACGGGCTGGGCACGATCCTCTCGCCCGCCTTGGCAGAGGCGACGATCCGCACCACCGGCCCCCGTTTCGCCGGGCAATACGTGCTGATCGCCTATGGCACGGTCATCCTGTGTTTCATGTCGGGCGTGCTCTGGGGCTTTGCTGCCAAGGGGGCCGAGCGGAACTGGACCGGTTATGCGCTGTCCGTCGCCCCCGCGCTTTGGGCATTTTTCTTCGTCGGCGGGGGCGCAACGCAAGCCTTGGCGGCGCTGCTGACCGGCTTCGTGGTGCTTTTGGTCATAGACCAACAATTCACCGTCTGGGGCCTGACCCCGCGGTGGTGGATGAAATTGCGGCTGTTGCTGACCGCCGGTGTCGCGCTCTGCCTTGCGGGCGGTATCTGGCTGGGGTAGCCCTGCGCCACCAGCCAACAGGAGCCGCCATGACCCAGACCCGCCTTGTCGCCTATACCGATGGCGCGTGCAGCGGGAATCCCGGCCCCGGCGGTTGGGGCGTGCTGATGCGCGCCGAGCGCGACGGCGCGGTGGTCAAGGAACGCGAATTGCAGGGCGGAGAGGCCGAGACCACCAACAACCGGATGGAGCTGATGGCCGCCATTTCCGCGCTGGAAGTGCTGGAGCGCGCATCTGACATCACCATCGTCACCGACAGCGCCTATGTAAAGAACGGCGTCAGCCAGTGGATTCACGGCTGGAAGCGCAACGGCTGGCGCACCGCCGGGAAAAAGCCGGTCAAGAATGTCGAGCTTTGGCAGCGGCTGGACGCGGCACAAGCGCGCCACAAGGTGACGTGGGAATGGGTCAAGGGCCATGCGGGCCACCCGGAAAACGAACGCGCCGATGAACTGGCCCGCGCGGGCATGGCGCCGTTCAAGCCGGGTTAAACCGCTGGAAGCAGCGCCACCGCCACGCGGCGTTGTTCCGACAGCAGCACGTTGTAGGTGCGGCAGGCTGCGGGGCTGTCCATCACCTCGGCGCCGATGCCGGCCGCGTCCAGTTCCGCGCGCAAAGCTTTCGGCAAATGCGCGATCTGCGGGCCGGTGCCGACCAGCAGCACATCCACCCGGCCCGCCAATGCCAGCAGGGCGGCGGCGTCGTCATAGCCGCCCCACGGGTGCACCTCGCCGCCATAGACCAGCACCGGCGCGGCATGGGTCTGCCCGTCCAGGCGGTAGAAATCGGGGCCATAACCCTCGATGGGTTTCGAATTGCCGAAATCGATCTCGGACAGTTGCATCCTAGCCCTCTTTCACGCCGAACTGGGTACCCGCCGTGTCGCCCGAATTCTTCGACCAGTCGCGTTTCACACCCAGCCGGTACAACACGACCGAGGCCACGAAGACGGACGAATACGTCCCCACGACAACCCCCCAGATCATGGCAAAGACGAATCCCCGGATCACGTCGCCGCCCAGCACGAAAAGCGAGATCAACGCGATCAGCGTGGTGACAGAGGTCATGACCGTGCGCGTCAGCGTGTCGTTGATCGACAGGTTCAATACCTCGCGCAGCGGGCGTTTCTTGAACTTGATCAGGTTCTCGCGGACGCGGTCGAATACCACCACGGTGTCGTTCAGCGAATAGCCGACAATGGTCAGGATTGCCGCGATGATCGCCAGGTCGAAGCGGATCTGCAGCACCGCGAACAGCCCGACGGTCAAGACCACGTCATGCACCAGCGCCGCGACCGCGCCCACGGAAAACTGCCACTCGAACCGCAGCCAGACATAGAACAGCACCGCCCCCAGCGCCAACAGCACCGAGATGACGGCCGATTGCACCAATTCTCCCGACACTTTCGGCCCGACCGAATCGACCGAGGCGAATGTCAGGCTTGGGTCGACCTGCTGCAAGGCCGCGCGGATCGCGGCAAGTTGATCCGGCGTCTTGGCCTCCTGGCCTTCCTGCGCCTGAATGCGGATCATGGCGACATTCTGCTCCGGCCCGAACGACGGGTCGAACACTTCGGTAATCGCCACATCGCCAAAGCCAAGCGGTTCCACCGCGCCACGATAGGCCCCGATATCGACAGGTTGCACCGCTTCGGTGCGGATGGTCGTGCCGCCGCGAAAGTCGATCCCGAAATTCAGCCCCATGACAAGGAAGGCTAGAATGGACAGCACCATCGCGACGGCGGAGGCGCCGAAAGAGACCTTCCAATAGCGGAAAAAGTCGATCGACGTGTCTTGCGGAACAAGTTTCAGGCGCATGGGCTTTCCTTATATCGCAAGGGTCTTGGGGCGGCGGCGTTCGAAATACATCACCATCATCAGGCGCGTGACCAGCAGGGCCGTGAACACCGAGGTGATGATCCCCAGCCCCAGCGTGACGGCAAAGCCGCGCACCGGGCCAGAGCCCATGGCAAACAGGATAAGCGCCGTCAGGAAGGTGGTGACATTGGCGTCCAGAATGGCCGAGAGCGCCTTGTCATACCCTTGTTCGATGGCGCGGGCCGGGCCTTTGGCGGTGCGCATTTCCTCGCGGATGCGTTCGAAAATCAGCACCGTGGCATCGACCGCCATGCCGATGGTCAGCACGATCCCGGCAATCCCCGGCAGGGTCAACGTGGCCCCGATCAGCGACAGCAGCGCGAATATCATCGCCACGTTCAGCAATAGCGCGATATTGGCGATCACGCCGAAAATGCCGTAGCTGGCCAGCATGAAGATCAGCACGGCGGCCATGGCGATAATGGCGGCAATGCGCCCCGCGTCAATGCTGTCCTGGCCCAGTTCCGGGCCGACGGTGCGTTCTTCCAGGAATTCCATTTCGGCGGGCAGCGCGCCAGAGCGCAGCAGAACCGCAAGCTGCGTGGTTTCCTCGACCGTGAAACGCCCGGTGATAATACCCGACCCGCCGGGTATATGGCTTTGGATGGTCGGCGCCGACACCACTTCGCCATCCAGTACGATGGCAAAGGGGCTGCCGATATTTTCGGCGGTATACAGGCCAAAGGCCCGCCCGCCCTGTGCATTGAAGCGGAAATTCACCGCCGGGCGATTGTTCTGGTCCATCGCGGCGCTGGCATCGACAAGCTGGTCGCCGGTCACGACAGGGGTTTGTTCCACCTCGTAGAACGTGCCGGGGTCTTCCATAGCGGGATAAAGCGCATTGCGCGGCCCCGGCACTTCGCTGCCATCCGACGTGACGCCCACGACCGGGTGAAAGGTCAGGCGCGCGGTGGTGCCGATCAGCGCTTTCAACTCTTCGGCAGAGCCGATGCCGGGCACCTGGATCAGGATACGGTCCTCGCCCTGGCGCTGGATGGTGGGTTCGCGGGTGCCCGCTTCGTCCACGCGGCGGCGAATGATTTCCAGAGAGGTGCGCATGGTGCGCTCATCCGTCGCCTGCCGTTCGGCATCCGACAGCGCGACGACGATCTCCTCGCCCTCGATCCGCACATCGATGTCGTTGCCACTGCCAAAGCCGGTCAGGCTTTGCGTGGGTTGGGCCAGATCGCGGACACGCGCCGCGGCCTCAGAAATCGCCTCTGGCGTGCCGATGCGCACGCGCAATTCGCCCGCGTCCTCCGAGGGCAAACGCCGCACTGCGCCGACGGTGTCGCGCGCCTCGCGCAACTGGTCGCGCACCGTGGGCCAAAGCGCGTCCACCCGGTCTGCATAAACATCGGAGACCTGCACCTCGGCCAGCAGATGCGCCCCGCCGCGCAGGTCCAGCCCCAGGTTGACCAGGAATGACGGCAGGAAGCCCGGCCAGGCGGCCAGATCCTCTTCCAAGAACGCCTCGCCCCGCTCTTGCGCGGTCACGGCATCGTTATGCCGTTCCACCTGCGCGTAGAACAGGTTCGGCACCGCGATCAGCAGCGCGAGCGCGCAGGTGCCCCAGATGAGGATGCGTTTCCACATCGGAATTTGCAGCATGGATCGGGTATCCTGTCAGAGTTCAGCCAGTATCAAGGCACGCGCGCGACGTGGTGCAAGGGGGTGCGGCGATTATTCCTTCGCCTTGTCCTTTGCCGCCGGTTCGGTTTTCGACATCACCGTGGCGATGGTCTGTTTCAGGATCCGCACGCGCACACCGTCGGCAATCTCGACCTCAAGCTCGCCATCTTCCTTGACCTTGGAGATCTTGCCAACAATGCCGCCTTGCGTGACAACCTGGTCGCCCCGGCGCAGCGCCTCTATCATGGCGGCGTGTTCCTTGACCTTCTTTTGCTGCGGACGGATCAGCAGGAAATACATGATGACGAAGATCAGGATGAACGGGATGATCGAGATCAGGCCCCCGGCGGCCCCGGCATCTTGCGCATAAGCGGGTGTAACGAACATGAAGTCTCCTGTCTGGTTGCGGCCCGGTGTGTGGGCATCCGTGACGGGACCATTTGCTGGCCCGATTTGGGGCGCACCCTACTGTCCGTCCAAACGCTTGGCAAGGCGAACCGGGCGGCGCTACCAGCGCTGTGATAGCCCGCGCAATAGCAGCGTGAAGCGGCGCCGGAATTCCGACGTGCCAAGCGCGCCATGGTCGATGCGGGCCGGGTCGCGCGCGGCCTGGTGCAGGATCGGCCCGGCCTGAACCCCGGCCAGAAGTGCGGGCGCTGCCGCCTTTGGCACCGCCTTGCGGGCACGGCGTGCCTGCGCCAGCGCGTCCAGCCCGGCGCGGGCCATCTGCAC
>JAAAPG010000100.1 GCA_009908405.1 Alphaproteobacteria bacterium
GGCCGGGTCGAAGCGGGCACTTTGAGGCCGGGCGAGACCATCAAGGCGCTGTCGCGCGACGGCGCCAAGATCGAGCAGTTCCGCTGCACCAAGGTCCTGGCCTTCCGCGGTCTGGGCCAGCAGCCGATCGAGGCCGCCGAGGCTGGCGACATCGTGACAATCGCGGGCATGACCAAGGCCACCGTGGCCGACACGCTTTGCGCGCCGGACGTGGACAGCGCGATCCCCGCGCAGCCCATCGACCCGCCGACCATCTCTGTCACCTTCGGGATCAATGATTCGCCGCTGGCGGGGCGCGACGGGTCCAAGGTGCAATCCCGCGTCATCCGCGAACGCCTTATGCGCGAATCCGAGGTCAATGTCGCGATCAAGATCAGCGACACGCCGGGGGGCGACGCGTTCGACGTGGCAGGCCGCGGCGAATTGCAAATGGGTGTCCTGATCGAGAACATGCGCCGCGAGGGGTTCGAGCTGTCGATCTCGCGTCCGCGTGTGCTGATGCGCGACGAAGATGGCCAAACGCTGGAACCCATCGAGGAAGTCACCATCGACGTGGATGACGACTATACCGGCACCGTGATCGAGAAACTGACCGGCCCGCGCCGCGGCGACCTGGCCGAGATGAAACCGGCAGGTGCGGGCAAAACCCGCATTGTCGCGCATGTCCCGTCGCGCGGGCTGATCGGCTATCACGGCGAATTCCTGACCGACACGCGCGGCACCGGGGTTCTGAACCGCGTGTTCCACGACTGGGCACCCTATAAAGGGCCAATTCCGGGCCGTCGTCAGGGCGTGCTGATTTCCATGGAAGATGGCACCGCCGTGGCTTTCGCGTTGTTCAACCTGGAAGATCGCGGCAAGATGTTCATCAACCCGCAGGAACCGGTTTACCAGGGTATGATCATCGGTGAGCACAGCCGCGACAACGACCTGGAAGTGAACCCGCTCAAGGGCAAGAAGCTGACCAACGTGCGCGCGTCCGGCACCGATGACGCGGTCAAACTGACCCCGCCGACCATCCTGTCGCTGGAGCAGGCAATTTCCTATATCGACGATGACGAGCTGGTCGAAGTGACGCCAAACGCGATCCGCCTGCGCAAGCGTTTCCTTGACCCGCATGAGCGCAAACGTCAGTCGCGCGCCAGCGCGTGACGATTTGGCCGCGCGACGCTGCTTGCCAGCCCGCGCGCGCCGCCCCATATCTGGGGCATGTTGAAACTGTCCCCCTTCCTGCTGGCGATCGGCTACGCGCTGGCGATGTACCTGTTTTCCAGTTGGCGCACCAGGCGCGAACTGGACGCGCGCTCAACCGAATTGGCCGATCCCAGGCTGAAGAAACTGACCGACCATTTCGCCGACGCGGTCGGGGTTCCCGCCATCAAGGTGCATATTTACGAGATTGAACCGGTCAACGGGCTGGCCGCGCCCGATGGGCGTATCTTCATCACGCGCGGGTTTTTCGACAAGTACCGCGCGGGCGAGGTAAGCGCAGAGGAAATGGCCAGCGTCGTGGCGCATGAATTGGGGCATGTCGCGCTGGGGCACACCCGCAAGCGGATGATCGACTTTTCCGGGACGAATGCCATTCGCATGGCCTTGGCGACCGTGTTCAATCGCTTTTTGCCGGGGCTGGGGGTTGTCATCGCAAATGCGCTGACATCGCTTCTGGCGTCGAAACTCAGCCGTGATGACGAGTATGAGGCGGACGCCTATGCCTCGGCGCTGCTGGTCAAGGCCGGGATCGGGACGGCGCCGCAAAAAACGCTGTTTCGCAAGCTGAACGCGCTGACCGGGGTCGCAGGCGGGATGCCCGCCTGGATGATGAGTCATCCGTCCACCGATGACCGCATCCGCGCCATCGAGGAGAACGAGGCGCGGTGGAAGTTGCGGCCGGAAGCTTAGGGGGCGCCGCCCCTCAGAGGCCTGCGGCCGCATTGACCGCGGAATGTTTCAGCAAGGCTGAAAGGCTCAGACGACGACGCCCGCGCCGTCGGTGGAATCACCCACATTGGCGCGGAACGCCTTGAACAGCTCGCGCCCGATACCGTAATCATTTTCCGACAGGTCAACGGTAAGCGGGGTGCGGCTGTCGAAATCGGCCTCCAACACGTCGAGCGTGCCCTTTGCGGCGTCCAGCCGCACGCGGTCGCCATCGCGCAGTTTGGACAGCGGGCCGCCCTTGGCGGCTTCGGGCGCGACATGGATCGCGGCGGGCACCTTGCCGCTGGCGCCCGACATGCGCCCATCGGTGACAAGCGCCACTTTCAGCCCGCGATCTTGCAGCACCGACAGGACGGGCGTCAGCGAGTGCAATTCGGGCATCCCGTTCGCGGCAGGCCCCTGGAAACGGACGACGACGATGGTATCCTCGGTGATCTCACCCGCCTGGAACGCGGCCTTGACCGACGGTTGGTCGTGAAAGATGCGCGCGCGCGCTTCGATCACGTGGCGCGACGGGTCCACCGCAGAGATCTTGATGACCCCCTGCCCCAGATTGCCCGAAAGCTGGGTCAGCCCCCCGGTTTTCTGGAACGGGTCGGACATGGGGCGTAGGATCTTGGCGTTGAGCGTTTCGCCCGCGCCGTCCTCCCAGACCAATTCGTCACCCTTCAGCTTGGGTTCTTGCGCGTAGCGTGCCAGCCCGTCGCCCGCGACGGTGCTGACATCATCGTGCAACAGCCCAGCGTCGAGCAGTTCGCCGATCATGAAGCCCAGGCCGCCCGCGGCATGGAAGTGGTTCACATCGGCCAGGCCGTTGGGATAGACCTTTGCCATAAGTGGCACAGCGGCCGAGATATCGGCGAAATCTTCGAGCGCAAGGTGAATGCCCGCCGCGCGCGCCATGGCGGGCAGGTGCAGCACAAGGTTGGTGGACCCGCCGGTGGCCATAAGCCCGACCATGCCGTTGACGAAGGCGCGTTCATCCAGCACCTGCCCGGCGGGGCGGTAATCATTGCCAAGCGCCGTGATTTCCAGCGCACGTTGCGCGGATGCCGTGGTCAGCGCCTCGCGCAGCGGCGTGCCGGGGTTGACGAAGCTGGCGCCCGGCAGGTGCAGCCCCATGAATTCCATCAGCATCTGGTTGGTGTTGGCGGTGCCGTAAAAGGTGCAGGTGCCGGGGCCGTGATAGCTGGCCATCTCGGCTTTCATCAGCTCTTCGCGCCCGATCTCGCCCTTGGCGAATTGCTGGCGGATTCTGGATTTCTCGTCATTCGGCAACCCGCTGACCATGGGGCCGGCGGGCACGAAGACGGTCGGCACATGCCCGAATGTCGCGGCGGCGATAATCAGCCCCGGCACGATCTTGTCGCACACACCAAGGTAAACGGCGGCGTCGAAACAGTTATGGCTCATGGCGACACCGGCGGCGAGCGCGATCGTGTCGCGCGAGAACAGCGACAATTCCATGCCCGGCTGGCCCTGTGTCACGCCGTCGCACATGGCGGGCACGCCGCCCGCGACCTGCGCGGTCGCGCCCACGGCGCGCGCGGCGGCGCGGATTTTATCGGGGAAATGCTCGAACGGCTGGTGGGCCGAAAGCATGTCGTTATAGGCCGTCACGATCCCGAGGTTGGGCGCGCGCCCGCCTGCAAGCGTGTCCTTGTCATCCCCCATCGCGGCATAGGCATGGGCCTGGTTTCCGCAGGACAGATGCGCGCGCACCGGCCCGGCTTCGGCGGCGCGGGACATGCGGTCAAGATATGCCTCGCGGCTGGGTCTGGAACGCGCGCGGATGCGGTCGGTCACGGTGGCGATGGTGGGATTGAGCGGCATGGCGTGTCCTCTGGTCACAGGCTGTGCGTCGTTTGACCCCGATGTAACCAGTTAGCGCTAACAAATCAATGCCAACCCGTTAGCCTTGCGTTTGACGCAACACGGGATTGCGGAACTGTCGGATGCAATGCTGCAACGCGGCATCTACAAGGTGACCTGACTGTAAACGATTGCACGGAGCATGACATGCAAGACCAACAGGATTTCGCCGCCGATATGGCCGACATGACACGGATGGAACACGAAGCCCGGCAGATGCGTGCCGCCTTCATGGCAGACAGCATCGCTGCCGCTTTCCGCGCCGTTGCGCAGATTCTGACCCCGCGCCGCGTGGCAAGCTGACCCACAAACAGGTGACAGCCCCCGCGCAATACGCTAAACCGGGCGCAACTTCTGGCCAGCCGCGAGTTGCCCCCATGCTCAGCCACCCGTTCGATGATGACAAGCTCCGCGAAGAATGCGGGGTGTTCGGTTGCGTCGGCGTTCAGGATGCGGCGAATTTCGTCGCCCTTGGCCTGCACGCGCTGCAACATCGCGGTCAGGAAGCGGGCGGGATCATCACGCATCATCCCGAATCGGGCTTTCATTCCGCGCACAGGTTCGGACTGGTTCGTGACAATTTCACGAAACACGGCGTTATCGAAACCTTGCCGGGGCGCATTGGCATTGGACATGTGCGCTATTCCACCGCCGGGTCCAAGGGCGCCACCCAGATCCGCGATGTGCAGCCCTTCTTCGGCGAATTCTCCATGGGCGGGGCGGCGCTGGCGCATAACGGCAATATCACCAATGCCGAAGCGATCCGGCGCGAGCTGATCGAACGCGGCTCGATCTTCCAGTCCAGCTCGGACAGCGAATGCCTGATCCACCTGATGGCGCGGTCGTTCCAGAAAACCATCCCCGAACGGATGAAAGACGCGCTGCGCCGGGCCGAGGGCGCGTTTTCCATAGTGGCGATGACCCGCACCAAGTTGATCGGCGTGCGCGATCCGCTGGGCGTGCGCCCGCTGGTGCTGGGCACGCTGCACGGGGGCTGGGCGTTGGCGTCGGAAACCTGCGCGCTGGATATCATCGGCGCCGATTTCGTGCGAGAGATCGAACCGGGCGAAATGGTCGTCATCAGCGAGAAGGGCGTCGAGAGCATGCGCCCCTTCGCCCCGCAGAAATCGCGCTTCTGCCTGTTCGAGCATGTGTATTTCTCGCGCCCGGACAGCTTTTTCGGCGGGCGCTCGGTCTATGAGACCCGCCGCCGCATCGGCGTGGAACTGGCACGCGAGTCGCCGGTCGAAGCGGACTTGGTCTGCCCCGTCCCCGATAGCGGCACCCCGGCGGCGATCGGGTATAGCCAGGAATCCGGCATCGAATTCGCGCTGGGGATCACGCGCAACCAGTACATGGGGCGCACTTTCATTGAACCGTCGCAGCAGATCCGCTCCATGGGGGTTCGGCTGAAACTGAACGTCAACCGCGCGCTGATCCGCGACAAGCGCATCATCCTGGTCGATGATTCGGTGGTGCGTGGCACGACCAGTCAGAAGATCAAGGAAATGATCCTGGAAGCGGGCGCCAAGGAGGTGCATTTCCGCATCGCATCCCCGCCCACGGCGTGGCCGTGCTTCTACGGGGTGGACACACCCGACCGCGAAAACCTGCTCGCCGCGCGGATGACGGAAGACGAGATGCGCGACCATATCGGGGTGGACAGCCTGCGCTTCGTGTCGCTGAACGGCCTCTATCGTGCAGCGGGAGAGGACGAGGGCCGCAACGACGCCTGCCCGCAATATTGCGATGCATGTTTTTCGGGCGAATACCCGGTTTCACCGCACGACATGCTGGAACGCGGGTTTCAGCCCAAACACGCGGCGGAATGATCCGGTTCAGGCCGCATCATTTCCTCTGCGCCCTGGGGTTTCAGGGCAAGGGCTACTCCGACCGGTTCACCGCGAACATGGCCGAAATCGTGGACCGTTTGCGCGCGCCGGGTGGCGGAGATCTGGTGTTGCACGTGACGCATCAGGCCGATGCGATCTGCGCACCCTGCCCCCACAAGCGTGGCGCGGGCTGCGCGAAAGATGCCAAGATCACCGCGCTGGACCGTCGTCATGCGCGCGCCTTGGGGCTGGCCGATGGCGATTGTCTGACATGGGACGATGCTCAAGAGCGCATTCGGGCACATGTCGCGCCGGGGCAGTTGCAGACGCTATGCGCGGGCTGTGCTTGGTTGGAGCTGGGGCTATGCGAAAGCGCTCTGGCGCATCTCCACCGCCTTAGCGCATGAAAAAAGGCGGGCCGAAAGCCCGCCTTTGCAAAAACTTTGGCGCGATTACATCAAGCGGTCTTTCAACGCCTTGAACGCACCGGTCACGATCAGCGCGGCGACCGCCGATTTCACGATACCGCCAAGCTGGAACGGCACTGCACCGGCCATGAGTGCGCCTTGCAGGTCCAGCGGCGTGATGAACCACAACCATGCCACGCCCGGCACGAACAAAAGCAGGGCCGGGATGAATGCCGCAAGAAACAAGCGGCCCAAGCCGCGATCCAGCCCCCGCTCGACCAGAAAGCCGGTCAGCCATGCCATGGCCGCGAACCCGACAAGAAACCCGCCGGTCGGTCCTGCCAAGTGCACCACGCCCGCGGCGCCACCGGCGAAGAACGGCAGACCCGCCGATGCCTGCGCCAGATAGGCCAGCAACGTCACCCCGGCCAGCCGCGCCCCGTAGGTAAGCCCGATCAGCGAAATCGCCAGCGTTTGCAGCGTCATCGGCACCGGGAACATCGGCACGCTGACTTGCGCGGACATGCCGACCAGAACCGATCCGAACGCCACCATCGCGACCTTGCGGGCGAGCGAGCTGTCGGCCCCGAGCGATGTCATCAGAGGAGTATGAGCCATGAAAGCCCCCTTTTTGCGAAAGATTCTTGCGCCACTTATGCGACAGACATGGCGCGCTGGCAAGAGCGGCGGTTTTGTTTGCGCCCGAAGCGCCCCGCGCTTGCACCCCGCCCCGTTAGCCGCTACAGGGGCGTATCTTTCCGCAGATGTTTCATCGGCGCAGCTCTCGTAGGCAGGGGCGGAAAGGTCATTGCCCTGCTTTTTGAAATGCGCCCAGCACATGAATGGAGATCGCATGCCGCTATACGAGCATGTCATGATCGCGCGTCAGGACCTGTCGAACACGCAGGCCGAAGCGCTTATCGAACATTTCGGCACGGTTTTGTCCGACAATGGCGGAACGCTTGTGGATCACGAATACTGGGGCGTGAAAACCATGTCCTACAAGATCAACAAGAACCGCAAGGGCCACTATGCCTTCCTGCGTTCCGACGCCCCGGCACCCGCCGTGCAGGAGATGGAACGCCTGATGCGCCTGCATGACGACGTGATGCGCGTTCTGACCGTGAAGGTCGACGCACACGCCGAGGGCCCCTCGGTCCAGATGCAGAAACGGGACGAGCGCGAACCGCGCCGCCGCAACTAAGGGAAGGGAGACACAAGACATGGCCGCAAAACCGTTTTTCCGCCGCCGCAAGGTCTGCCCCTTCTCGGGCGACAATGCACCCAAGATCGACTACAAGGACACGCGCCTGCTGCAACGCTACATTTCCGAGCGTGGCAAGATCGTGCCCTCGCGCATCACCGCCGTGTCGGCCAAGAAGCAACGTGAACTGGCCCGCGCCATCAAGCGCGCCCGTTTCCTTGCGCTTCTGCCCTACGCCGTGAAGTAAGGAGCACACCACATGCAAGTCATCCTACTGGAACGCGTGGCCAAGCTTGGCCAGATGGGCGATGTCGTCAGCGTCAAGCCCGGTTACGCCCGCAACTTCCTGCTGCCGCAAGGCAAGGCGCTGCGCGCCTCTGACGAGAATGTCAAGTCGTTCGAAGCCCGCAAGGCCGAGCTGGAAGCGCAGAACCTGGAGACCATGAAAGAGGCAAAGGGCGTGGCCGAACGCCTGGATGGCACGACCTATGTCGTGATCCGTCAGGCCTCGGATGCGGGCGCGCTTTACGGGTCCGTCAGCACCCGCGACGTGGCCGACATGCTGGCCGAAGCTGGCGTGACCATTGAACGCCGCCAGATCGTGATCGGCCAGCCGATCAAACTGCTGGGCATTCACACGGTCACGCTGAACCTGCACCCCGAAGTGGATGCGGAAATTCGCCTGAACGTCGCTCGTTCGGCCGAAGAAGCCGACCTGCAAGCCTCGGGCAAATCCATCCAGGAACAGGCCGCCGAAGAAGAGGCTGCCGCCGAGTTCGAAATCTCGGAACTGTTCGATGAAATCGGCAGCGCCGGGATGGACGAAGACGGGTATGACCCCCGCGGCCAAGGCGACAGCGAAGACCCGCGCGACGCCTGAGCGCGCACACGCGGCCTGACCGATATCGCACACGTGACACCCGCCGGTTCGCTGGCGGGTGTTGTCGTTCCAAAACATGCCGTATTTTTGGGCAGTTTTCCCGCCATACCGGATTTTGGCGAAACCTCTGGTCTTTATCCGGGCGTCCCGGCTTGTCGAATGGCACCGCGCCCTCTACATATTCAAACGAATGCAACTGATCGTTGGCAAGGCCGAGGGGTAAGCGGCCGAATGGGGGAAAGGAAGATGTCTCTGGATACGCGAACTGCGGTGCTCGAACAGGAGCCCGTCACTGATACCGGCAATTGCAGTACGCTCGCGCCGACCGACATGCTGGAGCAGGCGCAGGCAGCTTCTGCCTTTCTGAAGGCGCTGGCGCATGAAGGGCGCCTGATGATCCTGTGCCATCTGGCGACCGGCGAGAAATCGGTCGGAGAGCTGGAAGACCTGCTGCAATCGCGCCAGGCCGCGGTCAGCCAGCAATTGGCCCGCTTGCGGCTGGAAGGGATCGTGACCTGCCGTCGCGAGGGCAAGACCATCTATTACGCGCTGCATGACCAAAAGGCAGAGCGCCTGATCGGCGTGGTCTATGACATGTTCTGCGCGCAGGCCCAGTCGTAGTCCGGGCCTGATTTTCCCGTGACCCGGCCACGGACATTCTGTATACTCACGGACACGGCAGGCCTGCCATTGCGGGCCAACCTGTTGGAGGAACTGAATGTGGGATCTGCCCGCGCCGGTGCTGGCCGGTAGTGTCGCCCTTCTGATCGGCATCATTCTGGGCGCCGCCGCGCGCATGGGCGATTTCTGCACCTTGGGCGCAATCGAGAGCGCGGCCTATGGCGGCGATCAACGGCGCGCGCGGCTTTGGGGCGTCGTGCTGGGCGTGGCCATCCTGACGCTGTTCGGGGCAGAGGCCCTGGGCTTCGCGCTGATTTCGGAAAGCCCCTATCACCAGATTGCATTCAACCCGTTCGCGGCCATTTTCGGCGGGCTGGTCTTTGGCTATGGCATGGCATTGGCCGGCAATTGCGGTTTCGGCGCGCTGATCCGGCTGGGCGGGGGCGACCTGCGATCCTTCCTGATCGTGATGATCATGGCGGTTGCCGGGTTCATCACCTTGGCCGGGCCGCTTGCGCCCCTGCGCGTGGCCCTGTTCCCAGAGGTGGAAACCACCATACCCCAAGGCTTTGCCCATGCTTTTTCGCGCCTGACCGATCTGCCGCCGCTGCTGTTCGCCGGACCAATTGGGCTGGGGCTGATCTGGGTCGCGGTCCGGCACCCGGATTTGCGGGGCAACCGCGCCACGATCGGCTGGTCGATCCTTGTCGGGCTGTGCATTGCCGGGGCGTTCATCGCCACGTCCTGGCTGAACCGCATGACGCTCGACGCCGTGCCGGTCGAAGGCTTCACCTTCACCGTGCCGCTGGGGCGCGCGATCCTGTATCTGATGACAGCCAGCGCGGGCGGGCTGAACTTTGCCGTCGGGTCGGTCGTGGGGGTCGTGCTGGGTGCGGCCCTGGCCGCCGCATGGCGCCGCCGTTTCCGCTGGGAAGCCTGCGAAGACCCGCGCGAACTGGGCCGCCAAGTTGCGGGCGCGACCATGATGGGCGTGGGTGGTGTCATCGCGATGGGCTGCTCGGTCGGCCAGGGCGCCTCGGCCATGGCGACGCTGTCCTACTCCGCCCCGGTTGTGTTCCTCAGCATCGTCGTGGGCGCGCTGATCGGGCTGCGCCAGCTATTGCGCGGGTTTCAGTCCGTCTGAGCCAACAATCGGGAAATCGCCTCCAGCCCCGCGCGCAACAGCGCCGACGCGGCCTCAATGCTCTCGGCTTCGGCATAGCAGCGCAGCTCTGGTGCATTGCCTGACAAGCGCAGATGCAGAATGCGCCCCGACTGCAACCCCATGCGCAACCCGTCAGAGAGGTCGCAATGCTGCGCGCGCTCGGACACACGCGCCAGAAAGGCTGCGCGTGCCTGCGCATCTTGCATCAAACCGGTCAGGACTTGGCGTGCAATGCGCCGGTCGATCCGGGGCAGCCGGTCCGAGGCAGTTGCCCGGTCCGGCAAACTGTCGCGCAGCGCCGCCAGTCCGCCCGTCCCCGCCATGACAAGCGCGGCGACGATCGGCAAAAGGCTGTCGCGTGTCATTAACATTGGCAACGGTCCGGCAGGGCCGCGCGCGGCGAACCCCAGCAGAAAGCCGCCATTGGCCTCGTATCCGACCACCGCGGCACCCGGCCTTTCGGATAGCACAGCCTGCATGGCCGCGATCACATGCGGCGCGCCGACGCGCGTTCGGATGACCTGATCGAAGCCTGATTGGGTCACGCCGCTATTCGAGGTCATCGGTGTCACCACGACCCCTGCGCCCAGATACCGCGCCGTGATCTGCCCCAACAGGTCCCCCGGAATGACCCGACCTTCTGCATCCGTGACCAGCGGACGGTCGCCGTCGCCATCGGTCGACACAATCGACTCGACCCCGTGCATTGCGCAGCTCAAGCGCAGAAAATGGCGGGTGTCCGGGTCGATGGCTTCTGTGTCGAGGGCCAGGAAGTCTTCGCGCCGGTCAATCTCGACAAGTTCGGCGCCAAGGGCGCTCAGAACCGCCGCAAGCAGATCGCGCCCGACCGCGGCCTGCGCCCAGACACCGATCCGCCGCCCCGACAATGCGCTTGGGCCAAAGGCCTGCGCATAGCGCGCCACATAGTCCGGACCGGGATCGGCCTGGCGCAGCATGGCAGGCGCGCGCGGCGGCGGCGGCGTTTCCCGGCGCGCGGCAAGGATCGCGGCTTCGTCGGCCTCGCCGATCT
>JAAAPG010000129.1 GCA_009908405.1 Alphaproteobacteria bacterium
CGAATTCCGGGTCACGCAGCATAACGGGGTTCTGCGTGCCCCATTTCAGGCCGGGAAAGCGGCGCGTGTTGACGAAATATATTTCCGATTTGAACGGCGAGGCGAACCCGTGGTCCCAATGCTGCAAATTGGTCAGGATGGGCATGTTGTTGGTTTCCAGCATGTACAGCCCCGGCCCGAACACATCGGCCAGTTGCCCTTCATGCACGAACACGGCGACCTGCCCCTCGCGCACGGTCAGCTTGGCGCCGTATTTTATCTCGTTGCCATAGCGCTCGAACCGATACACCATCGTGTCGCGGCTATCGTCGGTCCATTCGATGACATCGATGAACTGACCCTTGAGGAAACTGAAAACCATGTCGCTTCTCCTTGGCCCCGATCCTGGGGCGAGTATTGCCTAAGACTGCCCGCCCATCAACTCTGCCGCGATGCGCCGGACAATGGGGCGCGCCTGTGCGCTGGTCATGCCGGGGCGCAGGCGCGGGTCATAGAGCACGCGCAACAACTGCTCATCCAGCACCGTCATCACCGCGAATTCGGCATTGTCATTGAACAGCGACGGGCGCGCGACGGGGCTGTCATTGGCCAGTCCCAGCCCTTGGGTGATTTCTTCGAAATAGCACATGTCGCGTGTGCGTTCCGGCAGTTCGGCGCGGATGATCGCAACCGCGTCGGAATAGACATTTGTTCCGTCGCGCGAAAACGCCAGCACAAGGCAGGACACGCTCAAAGGCAGGTTTTCAACCAGGTTTTGCGAGGCGCGGTCGATGCCCGGCACCAAGGCGCGCAAGCGCGGGCCGATGGCGCGGCGCGCGTTTTCATCCAGCACAAGCACAGAGAAATTGCCGCGCCCCGACGTTATTTGCACCGGATGATCGGCCAGCCGCGCCAGACGTGACGCAAACCGCGTTACCACGCCCCGGTCGCGGGTGCGGATCGTATCCGGCACGGTCTGGGCAAATTCCAGCGACAGGCGTACCGGACCTTCCCAGCGGCGCAGGGCTGCCGGGCTGCTCTGCTGAATGATGCGGTCCTGACCGACCTGGTATTCGTCCCGCAGCGCCACTTCGGCAAAGGCGCGTTCGATCAGGCTGGCACTGATCGGCAGATCGCGCGGTGCGCGGTCCAATCGCAGCAAATCTTGCGCAATGCGTCGCCGCTCGACCGCGGCGTAGTGTCTTGCAACCGGACCGGAATAGGGCGTGTCAGGCCGCTCGGGCGGCGCGGCCTGCGCTTCGGGTTCGGGCGCGGGATCGGGGGCAGGTGGCGCGGCCACTGTGCAGCCCGCCAAGGCCAGCATGGTCGCCCAAGCCAACCCAAGCCCACCGTTTTTCCCGGCCATGCCCCGCATCTGACGTCACCCTTGGGCCGCGGCACCTTCGGACGTGGTCCGGGCATTCGCAGAAGCCAGCGATTTGCGCAGCTCACCTTCCATCTTGCCCAGTTCTTCCTCTGCGGCGGCACGCTTGGCGCGGCCCGCATCGGCAATCTGCAAGCTGTCCTCGATCGTGGCGATCAGGGTTTCGTTGGCCTTCTTGACCGCCTCGATGTCGAACACCCCGCGCTCGATCTCCTCGCGCACTTCGCGATTGGCGTCGCGCAGGTTCTCGGCATTGGCATTCAGCAACTCGTTGGTCAGGTCATTGGCGGCCCGGACCGACGCCGCCGCCTCGCGCGAGCGTTGGATGGTCAGCGCCTGCGCAAGCTGGGTTTCCCAAAGCGGCACGGTGTTGACCAGGGTCGAGTTGATCTTGGTCACGAGCGATTTGTCGTTTTCCTGCACCAGCCGGATAGAGGGCAGCGATTGCATCGTCACCTGGCGCGTCAGCTTCAGGTCGTGCACCCGGCGTTCCAGATCGTCGCGCGCGGCGCGCAGGTCGCGCAATTCCTGTGCTTTCAGGATCTTGTCATCTTCGGGGGCGGCTTCGACCTCGGCCTCTTTCGCGGGGATGTCCGCGGCGTCCAGCTCTTTCAGCTTCGCTTCACCCGCGGCGATGTACATTGCCAGCTCGTGATAGAAATCGAGCGTCTTTTCATACAACTTGTCCAGCGACTTGATGTCTTTCAGCAGCGTCGTTTCATGCTGCAACAGGTTGTCACTGATCCGGTCGATCTGGTCCTGCACATCGTTGTAGCGTTCCTGGAACTTCACGATGGGTGCCGCGCGCCCCAACAGCTTTTCCCACCAGCTGCGCTTGCGGCGCGTGTCCAGTTCCGACACGGAAAACCCGCGCAAGGTCGTGACCATGCTGCGCAACCCGTCGCCCGCCGGGCCCAGGTCCTTGTTCTTCACATCGGCCAGCATGGACTGGCTGATCTGCTGCAATTCCATCTGCGCGCGCGACCCGAACCCGATGATGCTCGAGGTCTCGCCCATGTCGATTTCGCCCATGCGCTTGCGGATATCCTCCGCCTCCGGCGCGGGCGCGTCGTCGATGGTTATCACTGATTGCGACGGGTCCGCCAATGGCATGGCGACGATCTCGTCAATTTCCTTGGTCAGGCCTTCGGCCTTGCTGCGAATGACATCCGACATGGGTTCCCTTCCCCTTGATAACTCTCACAGGGCCGCGCGCCTCAGGCGTCGCGGCGTATACCTTCGCGGTCAAGGCGTTCGCGCAAGACCTCGATCTCTATGTCCAGCTCGGTGCGGTTGTCTTCCAGCAGGGCCGCGCGGCGCAGGGTGAACTGGCTTTCCAGGTCGTCCAGCAGCGCCTCGTAATCGGTGCGGGCCTGCGCGTCCTGGCCGCGCGCGTAAAAATCGGCGAATTTCACCGTCGCATCGCGCGCGCCCGTAAGATACACGCCAAGGTAACGCCGCGCGGCGCTTAGCTGGCGCGGATCGTCCTGCACGGCGCGAAACAGCGGGCGGATCGTGTCGGCAAAGCGCGCCACCCGGTCCACAAGGTGCCGGTCGCCCGCGCGGCGGATGGCATCGGCCATTTCCGCAAGCGTTTCTTCGGCCTCTTCCACGGCGCGGGCGGCGCGGTCGGTCTGATGGGCGTCGATCCCGTCCATCCCCTTGTCGCGCAGCGGGTCCGCGCCGAAGGCTGCAAAATGCAGCCCCGCGCCCAATGCGCCGAAGATCGCCGCCTCTGCCACGCCACCCGAAAGGCCCGCCAATGCCAAGCCCAGCCCGGTCAGCACCGACCCGAATATCTTGCGCGGAATGGCGGGGCGGCGGGCGACCTTGCGCGCGTCATAGGCGGCTTGGGCCAGTGACCCTTCGCGCGTCAGCCATGCCGCCAGCATCAGCAGGCCAAAGGCGCCCAGGTTCAGCGCCAGCCCCATGGGATCATGGAAAAACGCACGCAGGGCAAAGGCAAAGGGCAGAACGAAAAGCAGGTTGACCCGCGCGCCGACCGGGTGCATCCGCGCCATGGCGGGCGAGGCGACCGGAACGTCTGCCGTCGCGGTTCCGGGGCTGTATTTCCCGCCAAACCGTTGCGCCATGGGTCAGCCCCCAACCACTGCGACATACAGCACCAAGGCCACCAACAGCGCATAAGAGGTTTTCTGCAACCCTGTTGTCGTCATGAAGCCGGACCCTTGGAACTTGAAATGCTCCCCTCGATATATGGGATCGGCGCGCATAATAAAAGACAAAGCCCGCGTTCGCCGGTGAAAAACCAGTGCTGCGCGGTCAGCTTGGGCGGCGCTTCGGCTTGCCTGTTGCGGTTTTGCCTGTCGTGTCGCGCCGGGGCGTGGGCTTTGGGCCCCGCTGCGCCGGGCGTGGTCTGTCAGCGTTGGACGTGTCTTCGCCCAGTTGCTCGCGCAAAATCTTGGCTTTGACCTGCTCGACCGCGCCGCGCTTCAAGGTGCCAAGCTGGAACGGGCCGTAGCTGATGCGGATCAACCGGTTCACGCTCAGCCCCACATGGTCCAGCGCGCGCCGGATTTCGCGATTGCGTCCCTCGCGGATACCCAGCGTCAGCCACGCATTCGCGCCTTGCTGGCGGTCGATGTTGACCTCCATCGGCTGGAAATGCTCGCCGTCGAGCGTGATGCCTTGGCGCAACGGCTCCAGCATGGCATGGGTCGGCGCGCCGTTCACCCGCGCGCGGTAGCGCCGCAGCCAGCCGGTGCTGGGCAATTCCAGCCGCCGCTTCAATGCGCCGTCATTGGTCAGCAGCAACAACCCTTCCGAATTCAGATCCAACCGCCCCACCGACAGAACCCGCCCCATCTCTGGCGGCAACGCCTCGAACACGGTCGGGCGGCCTTGCTCGTCACGTTCAGTTGTCACCAGCCCCAGGGGCTTGTGATACAGCCACAGCTTCGTCGGTTCAGCATCCCGCAAGGGTTTGCCATCGACCAGAACCCGGTCGCGCGGCCCGACATTCAACGCAGGGCTGTCAATCACGCGCCCATTGACCTTAACGCGCCCCTCGACGATCAAGATCTCCGCCCCGCGCCGAGAGGCCACGCCCGCGCGCGCCAGAACCTTGGCAATCCGTTCGCCTTGCTTCACGTCATCCGCCATGGCCTGTCCTTCATCTTGCCCAAAATACTCTGGGGTGAATGGTCCCGCAGGGACCAGAGGGGCAACGCCCCTGCCGCGCCCCCTCAGGGCCGCCAGCGCAGGAAATTCGCGATCATCCGCAACCCGGTCGCCTGAGACTTCTCTGGGTGAAACTGCGTCCCGATCACGTTGCCGCGCGCCACGATGGCGGTCACATCGCCGCCATAGGCGACATGCGCCAGCCGGTCCGCCGGGTTGGCCACGCGAAACTGGTAGCCATGCACGAAATAGGCGTGATCGCCGGTCGTCACGCCGTCGAGCACCGGGTGAGCATGGTCGATCACCAGGTCGTTCCAGCCCATATGCGGCACTTTCAGGCTTGGGTCCGCGGGGGCAATCCGCTCCACCGCGCCGCCGATCCAGTCCAGCCCCGCGATATCCTCGTATTCGCGGCCCGTCGTGGCCAGCATCTGCATGCCAACACAAATACCCATGAAGGGCACGGCGCGGGTCTGCACCGCGTCGGTCAAGGCCTCCACCATGCCATCCACCGCGCCCAGCGCCCGGCGGCAGGCGGGAAACGCGCCGTCACCGGGCAGCACCACGCGGTCGGCGCGCGCCACGTCCTCGGGCCGCGAGGTGACGATCACCGCGCCGCCGCCGACCTCTGCGGCCATGCGCTCGAACGCCTTTTGCGCGGAATGCAGGTTGCCGCTGTCGTAATCGACCAGAACCGTCAGCATGATCGCCTCACAATGCGCCCTTGGTGGACGGGATCGCATCGGCTTGGCGCGGATCGCTTTCCACCGCCATGCGCAACGCCCGCGCCAGCGCCTTGAACGCGGCCTCGGCAATATGGTGGCTGTTGAAGCCATGTACGCGGTCCATATGCAGCGTGATGCCGCCATGCGTGCTGATCGCCTGAAAGAACTCGCGCACCAATTCGGTGTCGAACGTGCCGATTTTCGCGGTGGGGAAATCGACATTCCACACCAGGAACGGCCGCCCTGACAGGTCCAGCGCGCAGACCAGTTGCGCATCATCCATCGCCAGGCGGCACTCGCCATACCGCCGAATGCCGCGCTTGTCGCCCAAGGCGCGGGTCAGGGCTTGCCCCATGGCGATGCCCACATCTTCCACCGTGTGGTGATCGTCGATATGCAGATCGCCTGTCGCGCGCACATCCAGGTCGATCATCGAGTGCTTTGCCAACTGCTCCAGCATATGGTCGAAAAACCCCACCCCGGTCCGACAATCATAGGCCCCGGTGCCATCGAGGATGACCGCGACCGAAATCTCGGTCTCGGCGGTCTTGCGGGAAATCTCGGCTTTGCGCATCGTGTCACCTGTCTGTCGCGTGCGCCATGGGTATAGGCGCTTGATTGCTGCGGGGGAAGGGGGCAATCTTGGGTCCGAAACAAGGAGTGCGCCATGACCATTCATATCGGGGCCGAACCCGGCCAGATTGCCGAAACCGTGCTGATGCCGGGCGATCCCCTGCGCGCGAAATGGGCGGCTCAGACGTTTCTGGACGCGCCGGACTGCGTGAACAACGTGCGCGGTATGCTGGGCTATACCGGCACATGGCGCGGCCACCGGGTCACGATCCACGGGTCGGGCATGGGCATGCCGTCCCTGTCGATCTACGCCAACGAACTGATCCGCGACTACGGCGCGAAGCGGCTGATCCGGGTCGGGTCGGCGGGCGCGATGCAGCCGGATCTGGCGCTGCGCGACATCGTTCTGGCGCAGGGCTGCACGGCGCTTTCGACCCCGTCGCGCGGGATATTGCGCGAGGTGAACCTTGCCCCCTTGGCGGATTTCGACCTGCTGTTGGCCGCGCACAAGGCCGCGCAAGACACCGGCGCGCGGGTGCATGTGGGAAATGTCTATTCGTCGGACGTGTTCTATGACGAACGCCCCGACCTGAACGAGATCATGCAGCGCCACGGCGTTCTTTGCGTGGAAATGGAAGCGGCAGAGCTTTACACGCTTGCCGCGCGCCACGGCGTGCAGGCGCTGGCGGTGCTGACCATGTCCGACCATCTGCTGACGGGCGACGCGTTGCCATCGTCGGAACGCGAACAGAGCTTTGGCCAGATGATCGAAATCGCGCTGAAGGCGGCGTTCGAAGAGTAGGGCGCGCCCTGGGTGGCACATGTGCCACAGCGGCGGATCGAAGCGGCGATCGACGGAAATCCGCTCTGGAACATTCCGCCCGGTTCGCGGTATCACATCCCGGAGGCAGGCAAAAACAGGCAATCACAATAGGTTGCACCATGAACTTCATCTCTCGGCGCGGGTTTCTTGCCTCCGCCACATCTGCTTTCGCTCTGGCCGGGTGCCAGACCACCACGCAATCCGGCACCACCACGCGGACCACCGCGGATGGTCGCCCCATCGCGACGACGCGGGCCGAGCCGCTCGACGCGGTCGCGGCGCGGTATGGAATTGAACCGATCAGCTACGAAGCGCGGCCCGATGGCCCGCATGAAATGCAGGCGGCGGGTGTCAGCATGCTTGCGCCAGAGCATCACCGGCAGGTCGTGCCCTATTCCGGCCCCTACAAGCCCGGCACGATTGTTGTCGACAATGGCAAGCGGCAGCTGTTCCTGATTCTGGAGGGCGGCCACGCGTTGCGCTACGGTATTTCCGTGGGGCGCGAGGGGTTCACCTGGCGCGGCACCGGCACCATCTACCGCAAGGCGCATTGGCCGACATGGACGCCCACGGCCAACATGATGCGCCGCACGCCGGAGCTGCGCCAATATGCGGGCGGCTACCCGCCGGGGCCATCCAACCCGCTGGGCGCGCGCGCGCTTTATTTGCTGACCGGCGGCGCGGATCGTGGCTACCGCATTCATGGCACGCCCGAATGGTGGTTGATCGGGAAATACGTGTCTTCGGGTTGTATCCGGATGATCAACCAGGACGTGGCCGACCTGTACGAACGTGTGCCCAAGGGGGGTCGCGTGGTAACGATCTAGCTTCGGTAACGGGTTCGCAAGGCTTTGCTGCAAGGATGATGGGGATGATTGATTCGACTCTCTTTACCCGTCGCGGGGTGCTGACCGCGGGCGCGGCAAGTCTTGCGGTCGCGGCTTGCACGCCGGTTCCGCCAGACCCGCCCGTGGTCGAACCGCTTGATTACGCCAGCCGCCGCGATGGCGCGCATAACCTTGCGGCAATCGACATCGGACAGGTCCATCCCGCGTTTCACCGGCAGGTCGTGCCCTATACCGGCGATCATCCGGTTGGCAGCATCGTGATCGAGAATTCGAATCGGCTGCTCTATCTGCTGCTGCCCGATGGCTACGCGCTGCGCTACGGAATTTCCGTGGGGCGTGCGGGGTTTGACTGGACCGGCAGCTCGACCGTGTATCGGCGCGCGCAATGGCCCACATGGACCCCGCCGCCGGAAATGATCGAACGCGACCCCAAGCTGGAACGCTGGAAGGACGGGCAGCCGGGCGGGCCGCGCAACCCGCTGGGGGCGCGCGCACTTTACCTGCTGACCGATGGGCGCGACCAGGGCTACCGCATTCACGGCACGCCCGACTGGCGGTCGATCGGGCGGTTTGCGTCCTCTGGCTGTTTTCGCATGCTGCAACAAGACGTCATCGACCTTTACGACCGTGTTCCTGTCGGAACACAGGTCATCGTGGCCTGACGTGACGCGCACGTAACATTCGCTTGAGTTCCGGGGCCAAGCGCCTATCCTGCGGCGCAGCATAAAGGGGCGCCCATGCCGAAATACCTCACCCTCAACGATTACGCCTTGGTCACGAATTCCGCCCCGATCAAGCGGCAGACCCATGGCTGGCGCGCGAAATGCCTGCAACGGCTGGTGCGGCTGGACATGCCGGTGCCGCTGACCATCGCGCTGTCCTTTGCCGTGGTGCGCGAAATCGCGACCGGTGCGCAGATGAACCTGCGCCACCTGCTGGGGCACTTCCCCGAAGGACAGCTTTTGTCCGTGCGCCCCAGTGCCGAGCATCCGCAATGGGGCGGGCCAGCCGCGATCCTGAATATCGGCATGAATGACGCGATGCATGAAAAGCTGGCGGCCAGCCACGGCGAGGACGTGGCGACCGCGCTCTACCTGCGGTTCGTGCAATCCTATGCCCAGCATGTCGCGCATCTGGACCCCGACATGTTCGATGTCGACCAACCGTCGCGCGCCGCGCTCGATGCGGCGTTGCGCGCTTACGAAGACGAAATGGAAGACCCGTTCCCGCAAACGGTGGCGCAGCAGCTTGCCGATGTGTTGCGCTCCATGGCGCGGGCCTGGGAAGGGACATCGGCGCGATTGTTGCGACAGGCCAAGGGGGCGCCGGTCGATGCGGGGCTGGGCTTGGTCGTGCAGGCCATGGCCGGGGGAATGGGCGTCGGCTATGGTACGACGGATACGTGTGGTGTCGGCATGATCCGCTTCATCGACACGACAACCGGGGCGCCGAAGGTCATGGGGCGCTTCCGTCTCGACCAGAATGGCCAGGGTGACGCGGCGTTGTTCCTGACGCGGGACGACCGCGGTCCGTCCCTGGAAGAGCGCAGCCCCGAAGCTTTTGCGCAATTGCTGGACTATGGCGCAAGTGCCCGCAAACGCCTGCGCGAGGAAATGGAGATCGAATTCACGCTGGAAGACGGCAAATTGTGGATTCTCGACGCCGTGACGGTGCAGCGCTCATCGCGCGCTGCCGTGCGGGTTGTCGTCGATCTGGCCAATGACGGGATCATCCCGCGGGATGAGGCGATCACCCGCATCGCCCCGAAAGCCCTTGGCGAGTTGCTGCACCGGCAGGTCGACACCAATACCCGTCCGACCGTTCTGGGGGAGGGCATTGCCGCCAGTCCCGGCGCGGCCGTGGGGCGGCTGGTGTTCAGCTCTGCTGCCGCCCAAGCCAGTGCCGCGCGCGATGAACCCTGTATCCTGGCCCGGCGCGAGACCACGCCCGAGGATATTCGCGGGATGCACGCCGCCAGTGCCGTGCTGACCGAACGCGGCGGCATGACCAGCCATGCTGCCGTTATCGGGCGCGGTTTGGGTGTGCCTTGCGTGGTCGGCGCGTCGAAAATCACCATTGATGCGCGGCGCAAGACCCTGTGCTCCAACGGTCATACGCTGAGCGAAGGGGACATGATTACCATCGACGGCACCAACGGGTTGGCGCTGGCGGGCGAGGTGACGCTGCTGGAACCGGCGCTGGATGACCGCTTTACCACGCTGCTGGACTGGGCCGATGCGCGGCGCGACATCGGCATCCGCGCCAATGCCGACACGCCTGCCGATGCCCGCATCGCGCGGGAATTTCAGGCCCAGGGCATCGGTTTGTGCCGGACCGAGCACATGTTCTTCGAGGAAGACCGCCTGACGCTGATGCGCGAGATGATCTTCGCCGACACGTCAGAGGACCGCCGCGACGCGCTGGACCGCCTGTTGCCCATGCAGCGCGCCGATTTCATCGACCTGTTCGAGATCATGCAGGGTCAGCCGGTCTGCATCCGCCTGTTCGACCCGCCCTTGCATGAATTCCTGCCGCATTCGCGCGAAGGGATGCGCTTTCTGGCCGATGCGTTGAACAAGCCCTTGTCGGAAATCACCCGCCGGGCCGAAGCCTTGGCCGAATTCAACCCCATGTTGGGGATGCGCGGGGTGCGGCTGGGGATTACCATTCCCGAAATCTACGAAATGCAGGCCCGCGCGATATTCGAGGCGACGATCGAGGTGACGCGCCGCGGCGCGCCCATCGTGCCCGAAATCATGATCCCGCTCGTGTCGGCCATGCGCGAGGTGGAACTGGTCAAATCCCGCATTGACGCTTGCGCCGCACAAGTCCGCGGGAGGGCCGGTGTCGATTTCGCCTTCAAGCTTGGGGTCATGGTCGAAACCCCGCGCGCGGCGCTGCGCGCGGACGATATCGCGCAACACGCCGCGTTCCTGTCCTTCGGCACCAACGACCTGACCCAGATGACCTATGGTCTGTCGCGCGACGACGCCGGGCGCTTCATGTCCGATTACGTGCAACAGGGCGTTTTCGTCGAGGACCCGTTTCATACGCTGGATGAGGACGGCGTCGGAGAGCTGCTGCGCCTCGGCGCGGAGCGCGGTCGCGCGGCCCGCGACGACCTGACCCTGTCGATCTGCGGCGAGCATGGTGGCAGCCCCGAAGCGATCCGGTTTTGCCGAGATCTTGGGTTTGACTATGTCTCCTGTTCGCCGTTCCGGGTTCCGGTGGCGCGACTGGCCGCCGCGCAACTGGTGATCGGTGACCAGGCCTGAGCCGCCGGGCTGGACTTTCACACGGTTTCTTGATATCACGTGTCGCGAATATGATGCAGATTGAATTGGGCGGGACGCGCATATCCGGTGCGCGATGTAATGTATGATTGTCAGATTGCTGACCGACCTGCGGGCCGACCTTGTCGACACGACGTCCGCCGTGGCGCGTGGCGCGTTGTCACGTATCGCATTCAAAG
>JAAAPG010000015.1 GCA_009908405.1 Alphaproteobacteria bacterium
CGTTGATCGCGACGATTTCCAGGTCGTCGCGGCCTTGTTCCACCAATGCGCGCAGCACCAGCCGCCCGATCCGGCCAAAGCCGTTGATTGCAAGACGTGTGGTCATGGCAGTCCCTCCGATTGAATTTGCGTTTGCGCTAACATAAAAGCGCCACGCAAATCAAGCGGGCAGAATGGCGCGGGATCAGCAGGTGTCGCAGCCCTGCGCGCGGGTGGGGGCGTCGGGGCGGTAGCCGTCGCGGATCAGCCGGGTGATGCCGCCCTGAATGTCGATCACCGGTTGCTCCAGCCGGTCGGCCAAGGCGCGCGCGGCGATTTTGGTGCGGTTGCCGGTGCGGCAGATCAGGGCCACGGGGCGGCCATCAAGCTGCGGGGCCAAGGCTTCCAGAAACGCCTCTGGCGAGTCGAAATACTCGTAGGTCAGCAAATGGGCATTTGGCAGCACGCCGGTCTGCTTCCATTCCTCGGGGCGGCGAATATCGACCAGCAGCACATCGGCGCTTTGCAATTCGCTGGCCGCAGGCTGCGCGACATAATGCTGTTGCGCCAGCGTGGGGCTGCCAAGGCCAAGAAGCGTGACAAGGGCAAGGATGGCAAGGCGCATGATCTCTCCGGGGTTATGGGGCCGTTGCGCGCGCATGAGTGCGGCGGATTGCGCCTGCCACATCTTCGGGCCGGGCGTGATGCGGCATATGGCCCACGCCGGGCAGGATGGTCAGGTTCGCGTTGTCCAAGGTGTCGGCCATGCGCTGCGAATGGAACGACAGGCCCACGGTCGTGTCGGCATCGCCATGGATAATTTCAATCGGCATTTCCAGCGCCGGGTAGCCGGGCGACATGGCCTCTACATACCCTTTCAGGCTGTCGACCTGCTTGGCGTTCAGGGCAAGCTGGCTGGCGCGCAAGGTCAGGTCATAGCCCAAGTGGTCCATGTATCCGTCGGGCACCGGGTTGGGGGCGAACACGCCGTCGAGGCTGCTATCCACGGCCCGGCGCGGCGCAAGGTTGGCGACCAAGGGCAGCACCACGGTCTGCCCCAGCCATGACGATGACAACTGATACCACAGCCCCAATTCGCCCGGCCACGGGTAGACGGCAGGGGCCAGCAAGGTCAGCCCCGCCACATCATCCGGCGCTTGCAAGGCCCAGGCCATGGCCACCGCGCCGCCATAGGAATGGCCCAGCACGATGGGGCGCTCCACCCCCAGTTCCGCCGCCGCATCGCGCAGCACCTGCGCCTGCGCCAACGGGCTTTTCAGACCGCCGAACGCGTCGGAATGCCCGAAACCGGGGCGGTCGAAGGCGATCACGCGAAAGTCGCGCGCCATGCGGCCCGCAAGGTCGAAGGTGAAATCGCGCGCATTGCCGTTTGCGCCATGGATCAGCACCAGGTCCGGCCCTTGCCCCTGCACCACGGCATGCACGCGCCCGCCATCCAGCGGCACGTAAGCACCCTCGACCGGGGTTGCCTGCGTGTCCTCTGCCTGCGCGCAGGCCATGGTCGTCGCGGCCAAGGCCGAAACGAGCGCGAGTTTACCGGCCAATCTTGTCAATGTCATAGGATGTTGTCTGGTATATCTGGTTGATCCAGTTTCCATATAGAAGATGCGCGTGGCTTCGCCACCTGTTCATGGGCATGCGCGCGGGATTGTCATCCGGGTAGTAGTTGCGCGGCACGTTGATGGCTTTGCCCGATTCCACGTCGCGGTCGTATTCTTCTTTCAGCGTGGTGCTGTCATATTCGAAATGGTTCAGCATCATCAGCGCCCGATGCGCCGGGTCTTCGATGAGCGCGGGGCCAACCTCGTCCGAGGCGATGAGCGTGGTCAGCCCCGGCACCGCGTCCACCTCTGGCTGGCGCAACTCGGTCCAGCGGCTGACCGGGATCAGCACGTCATCCGAAAACCCGCGCAGGTAGGGCGAGGCGGGGGCAAGATTGCGGTGCCGGAAACAGCCGAACGCCTTTTGCTCCAGCATGTGCTTTCTGACACCGTGGAAATGCCACAGCATCGCCATGCCACCCCAACATACCCCGAACGTGTGGTGCACATTGGTTTGCGTCCAGTCGAACACCTCGGTCAATTCATCCCAATAGGTGACATCGCTGTAATCCAAGTGCTCTATCGGCGCGCCGGTGATGATAAGGCCGTCGAATTTCTGGTCCCGGACCTCGGCAAAGGGGCGGTAGAATTCGGTCATATGCGCGGCGGCGGTGGTTCTGGTTTCGTGTTCCGTCATGCGGATGAGCGAGAATTCGATCTGCAAGGGCGTGGCCCCGATCAGCCGCGCGAACTGGTTTTCCGTCTGGATCTTCTTGGGCATCAGGTTCAGCAAGCCAATGCGCAATGGCCGGATATCCTGAAGCGACGCCGCGCTGTCCGACATGACCATCACGCCTTCGCGCGAAAGCACGTCAAAGGCAGGCAGGGTTTCGGGCAGTTTGATGGGCATCTGTCTTAGTCCAGCTTGGTCGCGATCAGGGCGGTGAAACTATCGCAATCGGTGACATGCGCCACCTCTTCGGCGGTCACGGTGACGCCCCAGGTCTCGGCCATCGCGCGGTAGCGCGGTTCGCGGTGCGCCAGCGCCCGCGCATAGGTCCAGCGCACGAAGGCGTCGGGGTCGACCGCGTCTTCGGGCAGGCCGGTTTGCGCCAGGTAATCCGCCCAGGCTGCGCGCAGGAAATCGGGCTGATAATACATCGGCTTTGGCGCGCGGTCGAAGCGGCGGACCAGTTCCGCCGTATGCGCGTCCGACCCTTCGATCCAGACCGGCAGCACATGTTCGGCCAGTTCCCCCATCAGCGGATCATCCGGGTCGAACGGGTCGATCACCTCGCAGATGGACCCGCCGGTGTCGCAGACGAAATTGTGGTAGCCATACAGGTCCTCGGCCCGCGCGATAAACGGCACCGTATCTTGAAGGGCCGCGATCTCGGCGGCGCGGTGCTGGTCTTGGCGGCGCATGTATTCGTCAAAGGGCAACCCGCCCTTGTCGGGGTCGCCCGGCTTGCCCAGATAGGTCGACAAGGGGGCAAGGTTGTCGAAGGTGATGTTCGAGGTGATATACACCGAATCCGTCAACAGCAGCTCGCGAAGCAGTGGCACGCGCATGGCTTCGCGCTTGAAATTGTCGGCGATGTATTCGCCCATGTAACGCGTGCCGATGCGGTAATCGACCGAGTAATGGAACCAGTCGCCGGTCTCGCGCAGCATGTTGGACAGATGTGTTTTCCCAAGCCCCGACATGCCGAACAACAAGACACGGCGGGCAGATGCGGTGGTCCAGTCATGGGCAGGGGGCAGGGGCATGGGTCTTGTCCGATCACGAAGGCGTCGTCTTGCTAGCCCCATGCCCTGCGCGCGTCAATGAAGCGGGTTCGGGCGCACAAGAAAAAGCCCTGCCCGCACGCGCGGACAGGGCCGAAGATACTGAAACACAGGTCACTCAGAAACTGAAACCGACGCGCATACCGGCCCCGATGGCCGAGTTGTCGTCGAAATTGCTTTGCAGCGTCGTGCGCGCGCTGCCGATGCGCGAATACTGGATGCCGCCGCTGATGGTCATGGCATCCACTGTGTATGAGGCACCGATCCCGATAGAGTTGCGTTTGCCGGTAGGGCCAAGATTGGAGGTAGGATTTCCATTCCCGGTATCATGCGAGACCGAGATCGACCCCGACCAGTTCTCATTGAAACGCCGCCCGACCCCCAGCGTGTAGGTGACCGAGTTCTTCTGGTAGGCGACCAGCGGGTCCTGGGTCTGGGGCAGGCTGTCATAGAAGGACGGGTTGATCTCGAAATCCTTCCAGTTGGCCCAGCGGATCGAGCCAAAGGCCAGTGTGTTCTCGGCTACTCCGGTCTGGAACTCCAGATTGACCGATTGCGGGATATTGGTGCGAAAGGTCGTTGGAATTGGGCCAGGCGCGACGCCGATGTTCTCGGTCGCGGCGAACTTGTGCCTTAATTTCGAGTTATAGGTCAGCGCGACTCGCAGGGCGATTTCAGGCTTTTCATAAGCCACGCCTAACAGATAGCCAAAGGCCTGATCGGTGTTCGTGCTCATCGTGTAGCCGCTCAGGAAGGGCAGCGACACCTCGCCGCTCGTCCAGGACGAGCGCAAACCGGCATAGGCGCTGAACCCGTTGCCAAACTTGTAGCGCATGACACCGGTCAGCATTACGTTGTCGATCTTGCCGAGAGAGCCGGCAAGTGCTGAACCGGGATACAGCGTGTCCGCCCCGAAAGGTTGGTCAAGAATGAGCGCGTAAGACCAATTGTCGTTCAAGTCGGCCTTGTAGCTGATTGAACTTGTGAAAAAACTATTGGCGATGTTGCCCGTCGGAAGTCCGCCAAGCGTTGCATCAGTCATGCCTTTGACATCTGGCTTTGCGTAACTTGCGCCAAATTCCAGGTAGCGCCCTTCCTGAAACAGGATCGCCATGGATTGGTTGGAACGCTCGATACCGCCTGCCAGTGCTGGTGTTGCAACAAGCGCAGCCATTGCGCCGATGACGCTGTATTTCATGTGTGATCCTCCCAGAACCGGCACACTCCTCCACGCGCCGTGCTGTAGCAATTTTTCGACAACTCGCATTGCGGATGATGACTTGTCATATTTGACTTTGGGTCAACTTTTAAGCGACGCGACGGAAAGTTGCCCAAAAGCCACGCTTTTCAGATCCGGACCGCTTATCGCGGTCGCAGGGTGATCACACCGATCGTGCCCGCGCGCGCCAGATCGGGGTCCAGCGTCATGGGAATGTACTCGCCACGCCGCCAAAGGTCGCCCAGATCGTCATAATGCCGTGACAACGGATGCCCCGACTGCCCGGTGGAGATGATGAAGACAGAGCTTTCGGGATCCGCGAAGTCATACACGCCGCGATAGACCGATCCCATGATGTTGGCGAAGGGCGCATCATCCGTTCCGTCAACGCGCCCCATGTTCAGCGTGTGATCGCCGCCAGAGCTCGATTGCCGGATATTGACCACGTAACGCAGCAGCGCCGCATTGCGCAGCACCGGATGGTCATGCCGCGCGACATGCGCGTCGCCCCAGCGCCAGCTTTCCAGGTTGTCCCCGAATTCCTCGGACAGCCGCAAAAGCGCATCATCGAGGGCAAGCAGGGCCATGTCGTCGCAGCTCTCCGCGACAGATGACTGGATGATGTCGCACCATGCCCCGGCACCGTTCGTATCCTGGAACACCTGTTCGACGAAACCCGGATCCATATGGCGGAACGCATCGGCGAGGCTGCCCAGCTCGTCGCGGATCAGCCGGTCCTGAAGTGCCCGCATCCAGGCGGTATAGATCAGCGGTTCGGGCAGATGCTCGTTCATCTCGCCGTTCCACTCGGCCAGCAATCGCAAGGCGCGTTGGCGGGTATGCGCGCGGGTGCCTTCTGCCGCGGCATCGCCAGAGAACCACAAATTCGCCGCGACCAATGGCAGCAAGTTGCGTGCGGCGGGGCTGATCGTGTCGAGCTGCGCCTCGATAAAGCTGTCGCGGGTGTGGACCGAGCGCGCGCGCAACAGATGCGTCAGCCGATCGATGCGCTGGGTGTCGCCCCAGTCATGCCCGACATGCAGCGGGAACGGTCGGTCCAGAAGCTTGTTGTTGGTATTCAGCACGATGCCGGCTTCGGGATCGGTGAAGCTGGGATTGGCCGAGTAGGGCAGGCTTCCAAGCCACCGGTTTTCGCGCTGCCAGCCGGGCGCCGGCATATGCCCCTTGGTCGCGGTCTCGGCGCCGCGACGCGGCAGGCGCCCGATGGTCTGCATCGCGATGCGGCCGGGTTCGGCCAGGACCAGGTTTTGCGCGGGTGCGACGAAATCGGCGCCGACCTCGATCGCCTGTTCCACTGTCTGAGCCCGCATCAGCCGCATCATGGCCGTGATAGAGCGATCATCCGCCGCAAGCCCGGTCCACCCCAGCGTCACCACGTGGCCCGGTGGCGTGATGCTGGCAAGATCGAACAACCCGCCCGACAGAACCGGCCCGTTGTCCGACCAGCGCAGGGTCAATGTGACCGGGTCTTCATCCTTGATGCGAATGATCGACCCCCGGCTCTCGAACGCGGCCCAGCCGTCGGGTGTGCGATATTGCGTCGGATCGTCGGGGTTCAGTTCTTCGATGAACAGGTCGCTGTCATCGGCAAAGGCCGCGCCCAAACCCCAGCCCAACGCGTCCGAGCGCCCCGACAGCACCAACGGCAGTCCCGGCACGGTGGCCCCGATCACCCCACCGCTTTGCAGCTCCAGCCGCGCCAGGTACATCATCGACGGGGCCGATAGCGGCGCTTGAGGGCTGTTGGCCAGAAGCGCCCCATCGGTGGCGGCGCGGTCCGGGGCCGCGGCAAAGCTGGCCGAGGCGGTGCGCAATTCGGGAACGCGCACCATTTGGAACGGGTCCGAAGCTGGTGTCTGGCGATTGCCGCGCGGCACATCGGGGAAAAGCCGCCCATAATCCGGCAGATCGACCGCGCCCTCGGCGCTGATGTCGGGCAACGCGGTGCCCAGGCCGGTGCCTTCGAGGGCCAGTGACAGCCGCGCGCGCCGCACCTCGCGCGCGATCTGGGTGTTCTGCTGTACCGCCATCAGCTTCAGAATGGCGATGCTGTCGGCGGGTTGCCAGAGCGGCATTTCCGCGTCGAACAAGAAAAACTCCGGCGCGCCGCGCCCCTGCGCGCCCTCATTGACCTCCATCAGCCACGCGTTGATCCCGTCGGAATAGGCCTCCAGCGCGGCCCGTGTTTCGGCATCCTGCGCCGCGACCGCGTCGCGCGACAGGGTGTAGACATCCAGCCGCCGCATCAACTCGTCGACCCGCACGGTGCTGCGCCCGAACATCTCTGACAAACGGCCCTGCGCCATGCGCCGCGACATCTGCATTTGCCAGAACCGGTCCTGCGCATGGGCATAGCCCAGCCCGAAGAACACCTCCGCGTCGGTATCCCCGAAGATATGCGGAACCGCATGGGTGTTGCGCACGATCTCGACCGGGGCGGTGATCCCCTCGACAACGCGCTGCCCGTCATAGTCCGGCAGCGACCGCGAGGCGAAGAAATACACCCCGACCACCGCCAGAAGCGCGATCAGCGCCAGACCAAGGAACAGCCTGACCAGCCAACGGAACAAGGTGAAGATGGGCACGGGGCAGAGTGGCTTTACATTTGGCGTTGCGTTGGGGCTGATAGCTATGCCTCATGCGCGCGATGCGCAATCACAAGAATTCGAGAGGGAGATGGACTATGGCAAAACTGGCATTTCTTGGCCTTGGCGTGATGGGCGGCCCGATGGCGGGGCACCTGGCGAAAGCGGGGCATGACGTGACGGTCTATAACCGTACCGCGTCCAAGGCGGAAGCCTGGGTCACAGCGCATGGCGGGGCCTGGGCCGCGACACCCGCCAAGGCCGCCGAGGGGGCCGAATTCGTCATGGCCTGCGTCGGCAATGATGACGACCTGCGCAGCGTCTGCACCGGGCCGGATGGCGCGTTCGCAGGCATGACCAAGGGCGCGGTGTTTGTCGATCACACCACCGTCTCCGCGCAGGTCACGCGCGACATGAGTGCCGCCGCCGCCGATCTGGGCCTGGGCTTTGTCGACGCGCCGGTCTCCGGCGGGCAGGCGGGCGCCGAAAACGGCGCCCTCTCCATCATGTGCGGGGGCGATGCCGACGAATACGCCCGCGCCGAACCCGTCATGGCCGCCTATGCCCGCACCTGCAAACGGATGGGCGACAGTGGCGCGGGACAGACCGCCAAGATGATGAACCAGATCTGCATCGCCGGGCTGGTGCAGGGCCTGTCCGAAGCCCTGCATTTCGGCGAGAAAGCCGGCATGGATGGCCGCGCGGTGATCGAAGTCATCTCTCAGGGCGCCGCCGGATCATGGCAAATGGCCAACCGCCACGGCACCATGCTGGACGGTGAATTCAACCACGGCTTCGCGGTGGACTGGATGCGCAAGGACCTGGCCATCTGCCTTGCCGCCGCCGATGAAGTTGGTGCCTCGCTGCCCGTGACCGCGCTGGTGGACCAGTTCTACAAGGATGTGCAGCAAATGGGCGGCGGGCGCTGGGACACCTCATCCCTGATCGAGCGGCTGCGCAAGACGGGGGGCGCGTGATGCTCTATGCCCTTGGCGATCGCCGCCCGACACTGCCCGCGGATGGCGACTATTGGGTCGCGCCCGGGTCGCACCTGATCGGCGACATCGTGCTGCATTCGGGCGCGTCGGTGTGGTTCAACTGCACCCTGCGCGGCGATAACGAGGCGATTGTCGTGGGCGCAGGCAGCAACATTCAGGAAAACTGCGTGTTGCATACCGATATGGGCTATCCGCTGGTGATCGGCGCGAATTGCACCATCGGGCACAAGGCGATGTTGCATGGCTGTATCATCGGCGACGGGTCACTCATCGGCATGGGGGCAACGGTGCTGAACGGCGCGCGCATCGGGCGCGGCTGCCTGATCGGGGCAGGCGCGCTGGTGACGGAGGGGAAAGAGATCCCCGACGGATCGCTTGTCATGGGGTCGCCGGGGCGCGTGGTGCGGCAGTTGGACGAGGCCGCGCAGGCGAAGCTGCTCAAGTCGGCGGAAGGCTACCGCGCCAACATGGCCCGCTTCAAGGCGGGGCTGGTGGCGGTGGAGTAGGCGGGTGCGGGTGGAGGATATCAAGGACGCCGAGAGCTTGCAGGCATGGCTGGAAAGCCTGCCGCAAGAGACGGAGGAGCAGCGCGAAACCGCCCGCCGCTGGGCGGTGACGATTGCGCATCGCGCGGCGATGCGGTCTTTGCCCTATTTTTGGCAAGCGACTTGGAAAAACGTCTCACCTTTAAGGCTAGAGCCTGCCGACCCAAACGATCGCAATAATGCCCTAGGGCAAATAATGAGATGCATGCTCGTTTCGTGCGTCAACGCCGATGCCGCTATCGCGCGCACAGCTATTAGCGAGACCAAAGCGACTGAATACCCTCAGCTTCCTATTGTTGGAGCGGCGTTGGCATCGGTCGCGACGAATTTACGAATTGCAGCCTTATATGCCAAGGCCGCAGCTTCATTGCCGCTACGATTTTTGATGCCCTCAAAAACACTCAACGAGAGTGACGTCTACTCGGCGCAAGCTGCAACTGATTTCTACACAATGTTTTTCCATTCAGCCAGCGAAGATGCGTTGGCTCTTGAGCGAGACGCGAGCGTTGAAAAATCGCTTTGGCCAGCAGATGCTGATGTGCTGCATGATCAGATTTTTCCTTTTTGGCATAAGTTTAAAAACGACCTTCTTTCAGAGAATGAAGGCTGGCGCTTCTGGGTCGAGTGGTATGAAAACGCCCTCTATGGCCGCCCGCAAGACTACGACCTTCTCACCAAGATCGCCCTCATCGACCCCGCCGACTGGGACAAAGGCGCCGACCACGTCAACGCGCTGATCCAGCAGATCGTGGCAGAGCATAAGCCCGCCTCTAGAACGACCAACGATAAGGTTGCCGAAATTGCCTCCGACCGCCTGATCCGCGCGGCTATCGGCAATTTCACCTTCGATGCGATGGCAAAGGTGATGCAGATCGTGCCCTTTGCCGAAGACATCCGCTTCATGCGTGACCCCGCAGCATTGCAACGCGTCATGGATGATGTCGGCGCGATTCATGACCAGTTGCAGACGTTTCAATCAGCGATGGAGCGTCGCGCCCAAACACAAGGCAGCGCTGGCGATATCGCTGCCTATCTCAAGTCCATCCTTGAAGAGTTTGAACGCGGACAAGGTCAGGGCGAGTTGAGGGTCGGCAATATCATCGAATACGGTTCGATCTTGCAACACTACTGTCTGGACGAACACGCACGCGCGGAACTGCGGCCCTTGGACAATGCCTTGCAACGGCATGTCTCGGTACTGTTGGAAATCACCCACCGCCACTTTGCCTCGACCTTTCTGCGGTTTGAGCCGTTGCGTGAACTCACTCTTGAGGATGATCTGGACGCTCACTCGCTGTTGCTCGAACTTCGCGATCATATTCGCGGGCTTAAAACGTCAGACCCGCCCGAGATCACACCACTTGCCCAAGAAAGTTGGGCAGTGCTGGATGCGATGGCCGATGATATCGACAGACATATCCGTCAACACTTTGTCGCGACAGATGACAGGGTCAAAGAGAGCCTAAAGCGCGAACTTGATTTCAAGCTTGCGCAATTGTCGGTGTCGCTTGCGCTCTACGGTGTCAAAGGTCGTGAGCAGGCAAATACTGTGGGCCGTATTGCGGATCGGCTGGTAACACTTGACGAAAGGGTCAAGACTATCGGCGGCTTGTGGGCTATCATCAGGCAATGGTTGCAAGGCGCACCCTAACCCCCTTCATCTTGCCCCAAATACTCACTCTCCCGCCGCTCCACCACATAGCGACCGCCCCGCATATCTGGACACCTCCCGCAACCTGCGCTACGCCCTCGACATGCAACCCGACCAGATCGCCATACGGGGCCAACTGACCCCGAACCGACCGCTCGACAGCCTGACATGGTTGCGCGTGGGCGGCCCTGCGGATTGGCTGTTTCAGCCTGCGGATGAAGCCGATCTGGCCGGGTTTCTGCGCCAGCTTGCGCCCGAGATCCCGGTGTTCCCCATGGGCGTCGGGTCGAACTTGATCGTGCGGGATGGCGGTATCCGGGCGGTGGTTATCCGGCTGGGCCGGGGTTTCAACGGCATCGAGATTGGCGAACACATCACCGCAGGCGCTGCCGCCCTCGACGCGCATATCGCCCGCAAGGCCGCCGATGCGGGGCGCGACCTGACCTTCCTGCGCACCATTCCC
>JAAAPG010000094.1 GCA_009908405.1 Alphaproteobacteria bacterium
CGACCTGGATGTGCAGGATGGTGAATTCTGTGTCTTTGTCGGTCCCTCGGGGTGCGGGAAATCCACGCTCTTGCGCATGATCGCGGGGTTGGAGGATATTTCATCGGGCGATATCTGTATCGACGAGGCCGTGGTCAACACCGTGCCCCCGTCCAAGCGCGAAATCGCGATGGTGTTCCAGTCCTACGCGCTTTATCCGCATCTGAACGTCCGCGACAATATGGGGCTTGGGTTGAAGCAAGCGGGTCACCCGCGGTCCGAGATAACAGGCGCCGTGGACCGCGCGGCCGAAATGCTGGACCTGGACGCATACCTTGCCCGCAGGCCCGGCGAATTGTCTGGCGGCCAGCGCCAGCGTGTCGCCATCGGTCGGGCTATCGTGCGCAAGCCCAAGCTTTTCCTGTTCGACGAGCCGCTCTCGAACCTTGATGCCGCCTTGCGTGTGCAAACCCGGATCGAAATTGCCAACCTGCACCGCGAGCTGGGCGCGACGATGATCTATGTGACCCATGACCAGGTCGAGGCCATGACGCTTGCCGACCGCATCGTGGTATTGCGCGACGGACGGATCGAACAGGTGGGCGCCCCGATGGAGTTGTACCGCAACCCTGCAAATGAATTCGTCGCAGGCTTCATTGGATCGCCGAAGATGAATTTTCTTGACGCGCCCGCCCTGGGTCAGCCCGGCAAGAGCCTTGGCATCCGGCCCGAGCATCTGACGCTGTCGTTCGATTCCGGCCTGATCGAGGGCCGCGTCAGCCATGTCGAGCATCTGGGCGGTGAAACGCTGATCTACCTGCGCGCGGACCCGCACGGATTGATCACCGTGCGGCTGTTCGGTGAACAGGCCGCGACGGTCAATGATCGCGCTTTCGTCACGCCGGACATGGACCGCGCATTTCACTTCGGGGCAGACGGATTGCGTCTGGCCGCGTGATGTCTTTCAAGAAAGGTCTTGGCAATGACTGAATATGTCGATTCGCGCTACCATGCGCTGGACAGTTGGGACAGTCTGACGGCCCTGCGCGCGATCTGGGAAAGCCAGATGGCAGCGGTCGCCACCATCGGGCCCAGTCTTCCGGCATTGGCCGACCTGGTCGAGGCGGCATTGCCGCGGCTGCGCGCCGGTGGGCGGCTGGTTTATGCGGGCGCTGGCACCTCGATCCGCATCGCGGTGCAGGATGGCACTGAATTGGGGCCGACATTCAATTGGCCCGAAGCGCGCACGCATTACCTGATCGCGGGCGGGCCAGCCGCGTTGAGCGTGGGCATCGAGGGGGCCGAAGACGACGCGGAGGATGCGCGCGCCCAGGTCGCCAGTGCGGCAATCGGCCCGCAGGATGTTCTCATCGGGATCGCCGCCAGCGGACGCACCCCGTTCACGATTGCAGCCATAGAGGCCGCGCGCGACGCCGGGGCGCTGACCGTCGGGGTTTCCTGCAATCCGGGAACCAGGCTGCTGGATGTGGCCGCGCATTCGGTTGTCGCGGAAACCGGTGCCGAGGTCGTCGCGGGCTCCACGCGGATGAAGGCGGGGACGGCGCAAAAGGTTATCCTGAACATGATTTCGACGCAGCTCATGGTGCGGTTGGGCCATGTGCATGACGGACTCATGGTCGATTTGCGCCCGCAGAATGCCAAGCTGCGGGGACGGGCCCGCGACATGGTCGCGCGGATCGCAGACGTATCGCCCGATTGTGCCGACACCGCGCTGGCGCAGACCGACTGGCGGGTGAAGCCTGCCGTGCTGGTCGCGCGCGGTGCTGCGCCAGAGCGCGCGGAGGCCGCGCTCTCGGATGCAGGTGGCGTCTTGCGTCAGGCGATGGCCATGATCCCGTCCGCGACATGACCTTGCGACAAGAATTGCTGTCCGCGCGCCAAGAGGCGACGCCGATCTACGTCCGGCTTGCCGCGATCCTGCGCGAAAAGGTCAAGCTGGGGGAATTCACCGTGGGCGAGGCGCTTCCGTCCGAGCGCGACATCGCAGAGCGCATGGCCGTGTCGCGCGTGACCGTGCGCAAGGCGATCGACCTGCTGATGCGTGAGGGGGTTCTGTCGCGCAAGCAAGGCTCTGGCACTTTCGTGGCACCGCGGATCGAGCAGCCCTCGTCCATGCTGGCGGGGTTTTCCGAAGACCTGCGTCGGCGCGGTTTGGCGGCCGGATCGGTCTGGCTTGACAAGACAACGGACATGGCATCGCCCGACGAAGTGATCGCGTTCGGTCTTGCCGTGAACACCTGCGTGAAACGATTTCGGCGCATTCGCACGGCCAATGGCGAGCCGCTTGCGCTGGAACATGCGGTTGTCCCCGAGCTTTACCTGCCCGATCATCTACAGGTGGAACAGTCGCTTTACGCGGCCTTGGCCGTGCTTGGCCACAAGCCCGTGACAGGCTTGCAGCGCGTCACCGCCTCGCTTGCGACCGAAGAAGAGGCGCAGCATCTGGGCGTCCCGACAGGCGCTGCGGTGTTGCGGATCGAACGGCGCGGGTATCTGGCTGACGGGATGATGGTGGAATTGACGCGCTCGGCTTATCGAGGCGACCGCTACGATTTCGTCAGTGAACTGCGCGAGATCTGAGCCGCGCCGCCAGTTAAATCGCCCGCCCAAAAGCGAGCCGGGTTGAAAGCAAGGCGCGGCCAACCTGGTGCAGCGTGAGCGCGCCAAGCCGACAATGCGCTCCGGCGGTGCGATCGGCGCGTCCCGAAACCTTCTGTTAATCCGAATCAGCTACCATCACTGGATTGAGTTGTTTTCCGTCTGAACGGAGGGCCTGATGTCACTGCTATCGCCTGTCTCTGGCCCCAATGCCGCGTCCATACAGCCGCGCGAACCCGCGAACTTGGTCGTGGCTACGACCCAACGCGCCGCGCCCGCCGTCAGCGCAACCCTGACGCAAAGCGCCGTTCAACAAGCCAAGGCCGGTCAACGCGCCGACCTGCTGACCCTGCGCGACAACGTACCATTCACGGATAAGCGCAACCGCCTTGTCGGCCCGCCACCGACATTTGAAGTGAACCTGCTGCAACATATCCGCGAACTCCGCAACGCCCCGCCAGAGGTTGCTGCGCCAGAGACCGCTTCGGATGGCAGCGTGCCCGATGCTGACCTGGCCGCAGAACCAGATCCCATCCAATCTGACACTGGCGCTACGCCAAGCCCTGTGAATGCAGCATACGGGCAGCTACAACGCGCCGATGCGTCTGAAAATGACGCCGAAACGGTCGACGCACGTTTTTAGCCCGGTCCGAGATAGCGAACCGCGAGAAAAGCAAAAGCCCCGGATCGACATCCGGGGCTTTCCTGATTTTGAACCTAGAGCGCTTCGCGTTCATCCGCAATCACGCGCCGCACCCCAACCTTTCATGATCGCATGTCTTGTTGCGTAAAACCGGGAACCACCTTTGCGCGACATGCTCTCGTGAAGGTTTCACTCGGCTTGTTCCGGCGCGATTTCTTCGCCGGTCGCCTGGTCGACCATCTTCATGGCCAGACGGACCTTGCCGCGATCGTCGAAGCCCAGCAGCTTGACTTTCACCTCCTGGCCTTCCTTCAGCACGTCCGACGGGTGGTTCAGGCGGCGGTTTTCGATCTGCGACACATGCACCAGACCGTCGCGCTTGCCGAAGAAGTTCACGAAGGCGCCGAAATCGACCAGTTTGACGACCTTGCCGGTATAGATCTTGCCGACCTCCGGCTCTGCGACGATCGAGTAGATCATGTCATGGGCCTTCTTGATCGACTCCGCATCGTTGGACGCGATCTTGATGATGCCGTCGTCGTTGATATCGACCTTGGCACCAGAGGTTTCCACGATCTCGCGGATGACCTTGCCACCCGTGCCGATGACTTCGCGGATCTTGTCGCTGGGCACCTGCATGGTTTCGATCTTGGGCGCATACTGGCTGAAGCCCTGCGGCGCGGTCAGCGCCTTGCCCATTTCACCCATGATGTGCATGCGCGCATCCTTGGCCTGGGCCAGCGCCTGTTCCATGATCTCGAAGGTGATGCCCGCGACCTTGATATCCATCTGCAAGGACGTGATGCCCTCTTCGGTCCCGGCGACCTTGAAATCCATGTCGCCCAAGTGGTCTTCGTCGCCCAGAATGTCGGTCAGAACGGCGAATTTGCCGTCATCTTCCAGGATCAGGCCCATGGCCACGCCGGCAACCGGCGCTTTCAGCGGCACGCCCGCATCCATCATCGACAACGAGCCGCCGCAGACGGTCGCCATGGAGGACGACCCGTTCGATTCCGTGATCTCGGACACCAGGCGGATGGTGTATGGGAAGTCGGTCGCGGCCGGCAGAACCGCCTGCAAGGCGCGCCAAGCCAGCTTGCCATGGCCCACTTCGCGCCGCCCCGGAGGACCGAAGCGCCCGACCTCGCCCACCGAATAGGGGGGGAAGTTGTAATGCAGCAGGAAGCTGGATTTGCTGGTGCCGGTCAGCGCGTCGATGAATTGCTCATCGTCGCCCGTGCCCAGGGTGGTCACGCATAGCGACTGCGTTTCGCCACGGGTGAACAGGCTGGACCCATGCGTGCGCGGCAGCAGGCTGGTTTCCGCCTCGATCGGGCGCACCGTCTTGGTGTCGCGCCCGTCCACACGGGGCGAGCCGTTGATGATGTCGCCGCGCAGGATGCCGGATTCCAGCTTTTTCAGCGCGGAGCCAAGGTTGGCATCGGCCAGTTGCTCTTCGCTCAGCGCGGCCTTGATCGCATCGCGCGCGGCGGAAATGGCGGCCACACGTTCCTGCTTGTCACGCAGCGCGAATGCCGCGCGCATCTGGGTTTCGCCAGCGGCTTTGACAGCGGCATACAGGTCGGAATAATCCGGCGGCGTGAAGTCGAACGGCTCTTTCGCGGCATCTTCGGCCAGGTCGATGATCATGTCGATCACCGGCTGAATGCTGTCATGCGCGAATTTCACCGCGCCCAGCATTTCCGCTTCGGTCAGCTCGTAGGCTTCCGATTCGACCATCATCACGGCATCCTTGGTGCCCGCGACGACCAGGTCCAGACGCTGCTCGGCGTTTTCGCGCAGCTTTTCCATGTCCTGGCATTCGGGGTTCAGGATGTATTCGCCGTTCGAATAGCCCACCCGCGCGGCGGCAATCGGCCCCATGAAGGGTGCGCCCGACAGGGTCAGCGCGGCCGACGCGGCGATCATGGCGACCATGTCGGGTTCATTGACCAGATCGTGGCTCAGCACGGTGCAGATGACGAGGACTTCGTTCTTGAACCCGTCCACGAATAGCGGTCGGATCGGACGGTCGATCAGGCGCGAGGTCAGGGTTTCCTTGTCGGACGGGCGCGCTTCGCGCTTCAGGAAGCCGCCGGGAACCTTGCCCGCCGCGTAGTATTTTTCCACGTAATGCACGGTCAGCGGGAAAAAGTCCTGCCCCGGCTTGGCCTCTTTCGCAAAGGTCACGTTGGCCATGACGCTGGTTTCGCCCAGCGTGGCAATGACCGACCCGTCCGCCTGACGGGCAACCTTGCCGGTTTCCAGTGTCAGGGTTTCTTCGCCCCACTGGATGGATTTCTTGGTGATGTTGAACATTCGTCATTCCTCGATCGGAGCACTTCCGGGCGTATCCCGGATCTCCTGATGTCAATGGCGGCCCCATTGCCGCCGACCCCTATCCTTGTGCATCACGCCGGGGCCGAAGCGTCACGTCTCAGATGGCCGCTGCCATACAGGAAAAGCGGCTGCGGGGGAAGTGGGGGAATTTCGGGTTTGATAGAGCCATCATTAGTCTGCCGACTGACCGAAGGCGCGGAATCAAGGGCGTAGCCCGCCGCGCCATCGGCGGGCCGTCCCGCGGCCTGCCGATTGGGTAACGTGGGCGTTTCACTCGAATATCGGATGAACATGGCCGCCATAAAGCACGGCTGATCTACTGTCGCATCGGCAGTCCCCGGCCCGCCGATGGCGCTATGATGAGCGGGGCGTCACACCCAGCGCGCGAAGGGCGGCAGGCTCATCAGCACGGCATCGGGGTCGTGGCCGGTTTGCAAGCCGAACTTGGTGCCCCGGTCATAGACAAGGTTGTACTCGGCATAAAGCCCGCGATGGACAAGCTGGGTTTCCTTGTCGGCGTCGTCCCAATCCATGCCGCGGCGCCGTTCCACCTGCGCCAGAAAGGCGGGCAGGAAGGATTTGCCCACATCCTTGGTAAAGGCGAAATCGGCCTCCCAATCGCCGGTGCAGCGGTCATCGTAGAAAATGCCGCCCACGCCCCGCGCGCGCTTGCGGTGTGGGATGTAGAAATACTCATCCGCCCAGTCCTTGAAGCGCGGATACAGCTCTGCCCCGTGCGGGTCGCAATGCGCTTTGAGCGTGGCGTGGAAATCCGCCGTGTCCTCGGGGTATTCGATGCAGGGGTTCAGGTCGGTGCCGCCGCCGAACCACCACGCGCCGGGCGTCCAGAACATGCGGGTGTTCAGGTGCACGGCGGGCACATGCGGGTTTTGCATATGCGCCACCAGCGATATGCCGCTGGCCCAGAAGCGCGGGTCGTCGTCGAGCCCCGGAATTTCCTTGCGCGCGGTCAGGGACCGCTGCGCCTGCTCGCCCAACTGGCCATAAACCGCAGAGACATTGACCCCCACCTTTTCGAACACGCGGCCCCCGCGCATGACGCTCATCAACCCGCCACCGGCATCGGACCCGTCGGGCGCGGTGCGCTTGGTGTCCTTGACCTCGAACCGGCCCGGCGCGCGGTCCGACATCGGGCCGGTGGTCTGGCTGTCCTCGACCGCTTCGAACGCGGCGACGATCTGGTCGCGCAATTCGCGGAACCACGCAGCGGCGCGGGCCTTGCGGTCGTCAAAATCGGGGTCGGTCATCGGCACGGTTCCTTGTGGCTTTGCCCTGATGTGCCACGCGATGGGGCGCAGGACAAGTTGGGTTTACAGGTCTTGATTTGGCAGGGCCTGCGACATGACCTTTTCGACATTCGCCCCGCGCGCGCGGGCGCTGTCCTCGACCGCCTGTTGCAACGCCGCGTTGCGCGCCAAAAGGCGGCGGAAGCGGGTTTCGTCCAGCGCGAACAGGGTGCAATGCGTGATCGCGCTGACCATGGCGCGGCGCGGCTGGCCGGAAAGCATGCCCAGATGGCCGAAGAATTCACCCCGCCCCAGCCGCAATTTCTGCCCGCGGCGTTCCATCTCGACCGCGCCAGAGGCGATGAAATAGACAGAGCGCGGCACCTCGCCCTTGCGGATCAGGGTTCGGCCCGGTTCGACATAATGCGTGGTCAGCGCGCGGGACAGGCGTTTTCGGCTGCTTTCCGGCATATGCTTGAACACGGGAAACGCGCGCAGGAATTCCGCGCGTTGCAGCGCGAAGTCCAGCCGGGGCCGGTCATCCAGTCGCTTGCGCGCCGCGTCCAGCCCTTCGCGCAGCGTGGTGAACACCTCGCGGCTGATCAGGCCATCGGCAAAAAGCGTCTCGTATTCGCGTTCTTCAAGCCGCAAGGACGTGCGGCGGATGAAACGGCGTTCGATTTCCTCGGCATAGCCGGGATATTGCAGACGCAACCCTTCGATGGCGCTGGCGGTTTCCTCGGCCCTTCGGCGCAACAGCTCATGCAGCAGATCAGATACCCGGCGGCCATGGATGCGCCGGATTTTGCCCGCGATGAACCCGTGCAATTCCTGCAAGACAAGCTGTTGATTCAACACCAGTTCGAACCGGTCGGCGGTCATCCCTTCCAGCGGGCGCGACCAGCGCAACCGGTTGTGCAGCCAGACCGCCACCCGGTAGCGCCCGCCAAAGCCCAACGCGCGGCGCGCGGTGGCGCGGTATTCGTTGCGTCCGCCAAGCCGGGTGCGCTCGATCAGGCTGTCCACATCGGACAGCATCCGTTCCACCAACCGCGACGAGAAAAGCTGTTGCCGGAAATGTTCGATAATCAGGTCGCGCTCGCGCCCCGCAAGCGCGACCAGCCCCAGCGTGATGCGGTCGCGGTCGGGTATGTCCACGCGTTCCGCGTCCGACACAGCGCTGTCCAGACGTTTGCCGAAGCGTTTGGCCTCTGACCGGATCACCTCTGGCGGCAGGCGGTAATCGCGCGCGATCTCGGCGATTTCCTCGCGCACGTTTTGCAGTGCCACGGCGATCACCTGCCGGGACAGCGCGGTGTCGAGCGCGGGCAAGCGGTTCAGCCCCAGCCTTGCGATCATCCAGCGCAATGTCGTGCCCTGAACCAAAAGCGTGAACAGCGTGAACCCGGTGGCGAGAATACCGACCTCGCGTTTGACCGCCGGGGGCACCAACGCGCTTTCCGTTACCGCCAGCGCCAGCGCCAGCGTGACCGCCCCGCGCAAGCCCCCCCACAGGATGGCCGCGCGGTAGCTTGGTTCGACCCGTGGCGACAGCCGCAACCGGCCCAAAAGCGGCAGCACCCCGAACAGCATGACCGCGCGCGCAAAGATGGCCGCGACCACGATGACCCCGATCAGGAACAGGTCGCTGGCGTGCAAATCTCCCAGCAGGCGGGGGATCAGCAGGGCGGCCAGGATGAAGATGAACGCCCCGGCCCAGTAGGCGAGGATATCCCAGACCTCTCGCAGGTAGGCCCAGCTTGCGGGCGTGATCCGGCTTGGCCCTGACAGGTTCAGCGCCAGTCCGGCCACCACGACGGCAATCACGCCCGAGGCCCCGGCATATTGTTCGGCGGCGATATAGGTCAGGTAGGGCAGGGCCACGCTGACTGACACTTGCGCGCGCAGGAACGTGGGCAGCACCGCCATCAGCGCGATGGCGACGCGGGCGAAGGCCCAGCCAATCGCCACGCCGCCGCCGATCAGCCATGGAAAGGTCAGCGCGGCCTCTTGCAGCGTGGGATTGGGCACGCCGAGCATGACGAAGGTCAGGAAAAACCCGAATAACGCGATGGCGGCGGCGTCGTTCAGCAGGCTTTCGCCCTCGACAATGCGGGTCAGGCGCTGCGGGGCCGCGATGTTGCGGAAAATACTGACCACGGCGGACGGGTCGGTGGTGGACACGACCGCGCCGATCAGCAGGCAGGCGGCCAGCGGAAGCGAGGTGAACGGGGTCAGCGCGTAGCCGATCACCACGGTCGACACCAGCACGGCGCCCACCGCCATGACCGAAATCGGCACCCAGTCATCCAGCATGCGCCGCGCATTGACCACAAGCGCCACCTGGAACAGGAGCGTGGGCAACAGGATATACAGGAACACGTTCGACCGGATGGGCAGGTCCAGCAATCGCCGCATCATGGGGCTGAGCGCATCGCCCATGCCAGAGGTCGACAAGGTCAGCGCCGCCGCCCCGATCAATGCACCCATGACCGCCAGGATCACGGTAAAAGGCAGGCGCAATCGTTCCGAGAGCGGTTCCGACACACCGATCACGACAAAAAGCAGTGCAACCGCGCCGACAAGTGCAATAATGTCCATGCAAATCAGTCTAGCTTGAAGCGCGACGGCTTGGAAAGCGATGCAAGACTATTCCGCCGCAAGCGCCGCAACTTTCCGGTCCGGGCGCCCGATTTCCGCAAGCGTGGCGACAACATTGTCCATCACGGCCTGGAATTGCGCAAAATCTGCACTGGGGGCGACGCGAGTCTCGTTCAGGTAAAGCCCGCGATCAAGCTCGACCTGCACGACATGTTGCCCGACCGATGGCAGCCCGTAACGCTGGGCAATATACGCCCCCGCGAAAGGTGCGTTCCGCGCAACGCGCAGCCCGGCTTTGCTGAAAATGGCGGCCACTTCCTCGACGATATCGGAATGGCAGGACGCGCCGAAGCGGTCGCCCAGAACCACATCGGGCCGCGTTCCGCCGCGCGTCGTGACGGCGTCCTTCGGCATCGAATGCAGGTCGATCAGGATCGCGCGGCCAAAACGCTGCGCCGTGTCGGCCATCAGGCCCGCCAGCTTGTCATGGTAGGGTTGCCAGTAGTTGCGCAGGCGGTGCTGGGCCTGTCCGCGGGTGATCTTGCCCGCGTAAATGGCGCGTCCGCCCGCAACAACGCGCGGGATGACCCCCAGTCCAGAGCTGATCCGCGCGTTCACCGCGCGCACAGAGACACCGGCAATCAGCGCCGGGTCAAGCTCGCTCGGGGCGCGGTTGTAATCGACATAGGCGCGCGGCACGCCGCCCAGCAGTACATGCGACCCGGCCGCGGGTGCGCCACGCAGGAACATGTCGACATAAGCATCCTCGGAGGATCGCAGCGCCAGCTCATCCAACTGCGAGGCTTGCAGGAAATCGACCGGATAATCGCGCGCACTATGGGGCGATGCGAAGATGACGGAGCTCGTCGCAGGAGCCGCGGATATGAAATGATAAGCCTGCATCAAAGAATTCCTTGTTCCATCGGGTTATAGCGCGAATTTCCCCTTGCGAAAGCCCTTGATCCTGCCCGCGACTCTATTTATAGACCCCGCTACAGACGCGGTCATGGCCCGCGTCCCTTTTGTTTCGGGGCGCATGTCGGACCAGTCGGGCGCGTAGCTCAGTGGTAGAGCACTACGTTGACATCGTAGGGGTCACAAGTTCGAACCTTGTCGTGCCCACCATTTCACCCCTGCCTCGGCAGGACAGGATTACAGGCTGGCGCACGCGCGCCGCGAGAAGGAGAAGACCGATGAAGGTCAAGAATTCGCTCCGGTCGCTCAAGCAGCGCCACCGTGATTGTCAGATCGTGCGCCGCAAGGGTCGCGTTTACGTCATCAACAAGACCCAGAAGAAATTCAAGGCACGTCAGGGCTGATATTTCGCCCCGGATTG
>JAAAPG010000200.1 GCA_009908405.1 Alphaproteobacteria bacterium
CGAATCGCGGTCGGCCATGCCCAGCAGGTTGCTGGCCAGCCGCATGAAGCCGTCTTCCTCGAAATCGCGGGCCTCATCCGCCAGCACCACGCGCCACAGGTCTTGCAAGTACCCCATGCGGTCTTCATGCGCGATCTGGTCCTTGATCGCCTTGGTCAGATGGACCGTGTCGCCGGCATTGGCCTCCATCACCTCGGCCTGCGGCAACAATTCGGCGCTGCCATACCGGCGGGTCAGGATGTCCTGGATCACGGCACGCTCGGCTTGCGCATACTCGCCATCCGTGCGCGCCACCCGCACCAGCAGCGCCGCGACGGCCACGCGACCGTCGGGCGCTTCGGGTTCTGGCTTGCGAAACAACCGCCCGATCATGCCGCAGGCACCGGACCGCCCTCGACCTGCCCGGTGTCGTCCGGTGTGAAGGTCATGGCCAAGCCGTTGATGCAATGGCGTTTTCCGGTCGGCGCGGGGCCATCGTCAAAGATATGTCCCTGGTGCCCGCCACAGTTGGCGCAATGCACCTCGGTACGCACCATGAAGAAGCTGCGATCTGCGCGCGTGCCCACAGCCCCGTCCATCGCCTGCCAGAAGCTGGGCCAACCGGTGCGGCTGTCGAACTTGGTTTCCGAGCGGTACAGCGCCTGGCCGCAGCCTGCGCAGTTATAGGTGCCCGCGCGATCCTCTTTCAGCAGCGGAGAGCGTTCGCCCATCAGTGCATTGGTAAAGGCGCGCTCGGTCGCCTCTTCGCGCAACACGGCGAATTGCGCCGGCGTCAGGCGGTCGCGCCATTCGGCGTCGGTCAGTGTCAGCGGAAAGTCGCCTCCGGATGCCCCGGCGCGCGCGCCGTAGAATGCCAGCCCCGTGGCGGCCAGAAATGTGCGTCGGTCCATGAAACCCTCCTGTTTCGATCATGCCCTGTTTACGCGGGCACATGGCGATTGGTTTCACATATAGGATAAGTTCACGTCACAGCTTCAACAAGCCCGCGTGATCTGCCAATATTCCCGCCATGAGTCTGCCTCCCGGTTTCCTTGATGAATTGCGCAATCGCGTCACGATCTCGTCCGTTGTCGGGCGCAAGGTCGTATGGGACATGCGCAAGTCCAACCAGGCCAAAGGCGATTTCTGGGCGCCCTGCCCGTTCCACCAGGAAAAAACCGCCTCTTTCCATGTCGATGATCGCAAGGGGTTTTATTACTGTTTCGGCTGCCACGCCAAAGGCGACGCGCTGACATTCTTGCGCGAAAGCGAAAACATGTCCTTCATGGAAGCGGTCGAAACGCTGGCCCGCGAAGCCGGTCTGCCCATGCCCGAACGCGACCCGCGCGCCGCCGAAAAGGCCGACCGGCTGTCGGAACTGGCGCAGGTCACGGAAGCGGCTTTGCGGTTTTTTCGGATGCAACTGAATACCGGGGCCGCGTCCGGCGCGCGCGATTACCTGGAGGGCCGCGCGCTGGCGCAATCGGCGCTGGACCGGTTCGAGATTGGCTATGCCCCGGACGCGCGGCGAGCTTTGTGGGACGCTTTAACCGGCGCAGGCATCGCGGGCGACAAGATCATCGAGGCGGGGCTATGCGCCAAGCCCGATGATGGCGGCGCGCCCTATGACCGGATGCGCGGGCGCATCATCTTTCCCATCCGCGACGCACGCGGGCGCTGCATCGGGTTCGGGGGTCGCGCGCTTAGCCCCAATGCACGCGCCAAGTATCTGAATTCGCCCGAAACCCCTTTGTTCGACAAGGGCCGGGCGCTGTATAACCTTGGCCCTGCGCGCAGCGCGTGCGGCAAGGGGCAACCGCTGATCGTGGCCGAGGGCTACATGGACGTGATCGCGCTGTCCGAGGCCGGGTTCGAAAGCGCCGTCGCGCCCCTTGGCACCGCGATTACCGAAGACCAGTTGCGGCTGATCTGGCGCGTGTCGCCCGAACCGGTGATCGCGCTGGATGGCGACACGGCGGGCTTGCGGGCGGGCTACCGGTTGATCGACCTGGCCCTGCCGCTGCTGGGACCGGACCAGTCGCTGCGCTTCTGCCTGCTGCCGGAGAAAATGGACCCGGATGACATTCTGCGCCAAGGCGGGGCATCCGCCATGGCCAGGCTGATCGACGGCGCGGTGCCCCTGGTGCAGCTTTTGTGGCAGCGCGAAACCGACGGGCAAGTTTTCGACAGCCCCGAACGCCGCGCCGCGCTGGACAAGCGCCTGCGCACGGCCTTGGCAAAGATCGCGGATCCGGGTTTACGCGGGCATTACACCGACGAAATAAAGCGGCTCAGGTTCGAGTTCTTTCGCCCTGCACAGCGCGCGTGGACACCGCGCGGGTCTCGTTTCGTGCCGCCTGCCAAACCGCTCAGCGCGACCCGCAGCACAAGGCTGGCCAGCGCCCCGGACGACGCGATTGCCGACGCGATGCGCGAAGAACTGATTCTGGCGACCCTGCTGCGCCACCCAGCCCTTGTGACAGAGTTCGAGAGCGACCTGGAACGCTTGTCCTGCCACGACCCGACCCTGTCGCAGCTTTGCGCCATGCTGCTTGCCGGCGAAACGCCGTCCCCCGACCACATCGAGGCGTTGATGGCCCTGCCCCATGTCGCGATCGCGCCACCGGTACGCACCGATGATCCCGATTTCGCACGCTTGTGCCTGCGCGATGAACTGTCGAAGTATTTCGCGCGCGACGGGCTGGACGCGGAATTGCGCGACGCGGTCGAAGACTTGGGCGATCTGGCCGATGAAGGCGTCACCTACCGTTTGGCGCGTGCCAGTGCCGCACGCAACGAATCAGAACGCTCGCGCCTGAGTGATTCGACCGATCTGGGCGAGGATCGGGCCGCATTGTCAGGCGAATTGCAGCGACTCATCGAATCGGAAATCTGGGTAAAACGGAAAAAGTGACTGATTCGTAACAATAGCGGCTTCTCAAGAGGCCAAATATGCACGGCATAACTGGAAAATCAGTCTATCTGCCCCTACATCATATCCAGCACCGATGCGCCAGAGTTTGATTCGTTCGAACCGTCCAGCGTGTCTTCGCATTTTACTCGGGAGCTTCCATGGCCGCCAAAGATACTGACGACACCCGCAACGACGATCTGGAAGTAGAAGACACCCAAACCGTCAGCCAAGCCTCGATCAAGAAGATGATCGCGCAAGCGAAGGATCGCGGCTACATAACCTATGAACAGCTAAACAAGGCGCTGCCCCCCGACCAGGTAGCCTCCGAGCAAATCGAAGACGTGATGTCGATGCTGTCCGAAATGGGCGTCAATGTCGTCGAAGACGATGACGAGGGGGACGAAGGCGACGCCAAGGGCGGCGAATTGGTCGAGGTGTCGGGCGCGCGCGACGTGACTGTCGCCACCTCCTCCAGTTCCGAAACGCTGGACCGCACGGACGATCCCGTGCGCATGTATTTGCGCGAAATGGGATCGGTCGAATTGCTGTCGCGCGAAGGCGAAATCGCCATCGCCAAGCGGATCGAAGCCGGGCGCAACACCATGATCGCGGGCCTGTGCGAAAGCCCGCTGACTTTCCAGGCGATCACCATCTGGCGCGACGAATTGCTGAACGAGGACGTTCTGCTGCGCGACGTGATCGATCTGGAAACCACCTTCGGAAACAGTCTTGAAGACGATGACGGCGTGCCTGTCACCGAAGGGCTGGCCGAGGCCGCATCGGCCCCGAAAAAGGAAGCCAGTCCCGAACCGGAGCTGGACGCGGACGGCAATCCCATCGTCCGTAACGAGGATGAAGAAGACGACGACGAGACGGCCAACCTGTCGCTGTCGGCCATGGAAGCCGCACTGAAGCCACGCGTTCTGGAAACGCTGGACCGCATCGCGGGCAGCTACGAACAGCTTGCCGAGATGCAGGATGCCCGGATCGACGCGACCTTGCGCGAATCCGGTCAATTCAGCGACACACAGGAAGCGCAATACCAAGCGTTGCGCGGCGAATTGGTTGAAATGGTCAACTCGCTTCACCTGCACAACAACCGCATCGAGGCGCTGGTCGACCAGCTTTACGGCATCAACAAGCGGATCATGTCCATCGACAGCGCCATGGTGAAGCTGGCCGACCAGGCCCGCATCAACCGGCGTGAATTCATCGACGCCTATCGCGGGTCCGAACTGGACCCGACATGGTGCGACCGGATGGAAGAAAAGCCCGGTCGCGGCTGGCAAGCGCTGATGGAACGGTCGCGCGACAAGGTCGAAGACCTGCGCGCCGACATGGCGCAGGTCGGCCAGTATGTCGGCGTGGATATCAACGAATACCGCCGCATCGTCAGCCAGGTCCAGAAGGGCGAAAAAGAAGCCCGGCAGGCCAAGAAGGAAATGGTCGAGGCCAACCTGCGGCTGGTGATCTCGATTGCCAAGAAATACACCAACCGTGGCCTGCAATTCCTTGATCTTATTCAGGAAGGCAATATCGGCCTGATGAAGGCCGTGGACAAGTTCGAATACCGTCGCGGCTACAAGTTCAGCACTTACGCGACATGGTGGATTCGTCAGGCGATCACCCGCTCGATCGCCGACCAGGCGCGCACCATCCGCATTCCCGTGCACATGATAGAGACGATCAACAAGTTGGTGCGCACCGGCCGGCAGATGCTGCACGAGATCGGCCGCGAGCCGACTTCGGAAGAGCTGGCCGAAAAGCTGCAAATGCCGCTGGATAAAGTGCGCAAGGTGATGAAAATCGCCAAGGAGCCGATCAGCTTGGAAACGCCCATCGGCGACGAGGAAGACAGCCAGCTTGGCGATTTCATCGAGGACAAGAACGCGCTTCTGCCGCTGGATTCGGCCATCCAGGACAACCTGCGCGAAACCACCACGCGGGTGCTGTCATCCCTCACCCCGCGCGAGGAGCGGGTTCTGCGGATGCGCTTTGGCATTGGCATGAACACCGACCACACGCTGGAAGAGGTCGGGCAGCAATTCAGCGTGACCCGCGAACGCATCCGCCAGATCGAGGCGAAGGCGCTGCGCAAGCTGAAACACCCCTCGCGGTCGCGCAAGCTGCGCAGCTTCCTCGATCAATAAGTTCGATCGGCCAGATACACGAAAGGGCGCGGATTTCCGCGCCCTTTTACCTGACCTCCGTCACATTCAGTGACCGTCGTCCTCGTCTTCGTCTTCGTCGTTGTCATCATCGGACGGCAGATCATCATCCGATGCCTCGCCCGTTGACAGGCTGTCCATCGTGTCATCGTCCTTCGGGACCAGCACGGTGTTGCCGTCGTCATCGGTGTCCAGTTCATAATCCGTGAACACTTCGTTCCCGTCTGAATCGGTGCTGACGATGGTCACCTGGTAAACTTCGCCAATCTCGATGTCTTGTTCTTCCAGGTCAGCTTCAAGATCAGCGATCAGCGAATCCAGTTCAATATCTTCCAGCTCCGTGCCTTCGGGCAGTTCGACAGTCGTGAACTGCAAGCCGAAGTCATTGGTCGCGGATTCATTGCCATCTTCATCGACCGTCGTGTAGAAGAATTTGATATCGTCCAAGGTGTCACCCGTGTCGTCGCCGGGCGTATCATCGTCGTCATCATCCTCGTCGACATCATCGTCGTCTTCGTCGACGTCGTCCTCGTCTTCGTCGTCATCGTCATCATCGATTTTATCGTTGATCTTATCGGCCTTGGCTTGCCAATGGGCGGCTTTCGCATCATAGCATTCGGCCTTGGCATCACCCAGCTTCTCGATCTTGGCGGCTTTGTATTCACCAATCTTTTCGACCCTGGCCGCCAGATGATGATAGCCGTAATCCTTCAGAGCCTGCACCTTGTGGGCCGTGTGGTCACGGATCGCATCTGCCTTTTCCTGAGCCTTGTCGCGTATCGCGTCAGCCTTGTCCGAATACTTGTCGGCCAAATCCTGATACGTGTCCGCCAGCTTCTGTAGCTTGTCGGAATTGTCGGCATCATTCGATTTGCTGTGGCCATATTTCGAGTATCTCGAGTACCCACCGAATTTGGACCCGAAGCCGAACGATCTGAAAAAAGACATTTTGGAACCCCATCCGAGTTATTTCATGTAGGCGTCGCTTTAGCAGCGATCCTCAAAAATTCCTTAAAAAAAACACAATCGCGCCACCATGCCCCTGCTCATCCGGGAGGTTTCTTTGAAGAATTCTTCGCAGAATCGAAACAATCCGTGGAACGAACCGCGAATGTTCGTGAACCGTTTAAAAGTGAAACAAAGACCCTCAGCTTGCCTTGTATTCTTGACGTCGCGCTACGGATTGATTCGGGTCTCGATCCCGCAATGCCACAATTCTGCCTCGATTTCAGAGGGGTTGGCGCGACTGTGCCATAAGCCGCCGCCCTTCAGATCGTGCAATGCGCGTTGCATTTCGGTATCGGCCGCGACCTGTTCCACCACCCACCAGCGATTCCATTCATAGGCCAGCGACCAGTCGCTTTCATCCAGCCGGGTTTCCGGCAAACGGTAGTGAAAGGTCGGGCGCCCGCCTTTCAGGTGGTCGGGCGGCACATCGGCCAATATATCGGGCACCGCGTCTTGCAACAGGGGCAGCAGGTCCAACCCGTAATGGCGCGACGGCGCGTGCTGCACATAGGCGCGGCCCAGATCGGCCAGCGTCCAGCCGTCTGCCCCGGCCAGCGCATCGACCAGGGCGCGCGGCCACGGGTCCACGAAGGGCATGACGCGCCGCGCCGGGTCCAGCGGGTCCGACGCGCGCAGCCAGTCTTCCAGCAGCGCGTAGGCGCGGACAATGGCCAAGGTGGCCGCGTCATCCGGGCGCTCGGTGTTCAGGTGAATGCCGAATCCATAGCCCAGTCCCGCGCGCGACCCCTTGGCCCCGGCCTGCGCCAGCTTGGCCAGAAGCGCCTCTACCTGCGGCAGCTTCGCCTGTGCCAGGGGCGCGGTCACGATCTCGACCGGGACAAGGTCGCCGAGGATGTCGGCGGCCATGTCTTCGACCCAGCGGGTTTTCAGGGTGATGTCCAGCTCGACCTTGACCTTGCCGAAACGCCCGTCGGTCACGACCAGATCGCGCGGGCCTTCGCGGGTGACCGTGCCGCCCCATTGGTCTTGCACGATCTCTGCCGCCTGTTCCGGGGATAGCCCGGCAAATTCCACTTCAACCCCGGTGCGGCGGTCAGCGCTGGGGGTGGCGTGATCCGGCAAGGGCAGGAACCGATCACGCGGCAGGGCGCTGTGCAGGTCATCCATGTTTCAATCCTCGATCGCGTCCATCCCCTGCGCCCCGATCAGGCGGTAGACCCAGGCGCTTTCCCCGTCTTCCAACACCATCAGGTCGCGCCGATACTTTCGCCCGGTCCGCTCGTAGCGGTCAAGGCGGATCATCTCTGCCGGGGTCACGTCGAACACCACGCCGTCCAGCACCATATCCGCGCCCTCGGCAATGTTGCGCCCGTCCCCGCGCTGCCAGCCGCGCAACTGCGCCGGTGCGCTTGGCACCCAACGGCCTATCACCACCAGCCGCACAATCGGGTTGGTCAGCGTGGCGAAGCCGAAGACCCGCGCCGGGCCATCTGGGGGCGCGGGCGTGGCGGCATCCGCGGGCGGCAGGTAGAACGGCGCGCGGGTGATCGCATACCACAGCACGGCGATCACGATCAGGGCGATAAAGGTCATCTGGGTCATCCCGGTCACGGCCTTGCCGCGCGGCGCGCGCGCAGCACCTCCGAGATATAGAGCGCCATGGCCGCCCAGATCATGGGGAAGGCGATTAGTCGCGCCCCCTCGAACGGTTCACGAAAGGCAAGGGTCGAGATGAGAAAGATCATGGTGGGAATGGCATAGCCCGAAATCGCGATGGTGGACAAGCGCAACCCCTTGGCCGCGTTGGCATAAAGGATCAGCGGGGTGGCGGTGATGACGCCGCAACCCAGCAGCAGTGCCCAATCCATCGCCCCGGCCTGTACGGTAAAAAGCTGGCCTTGCGCGGCTTGCCAGGCCAGGTAGGCCAGCGCGGCGGGCAGCAGGATCATCGCTTCCAGCGCAAAGCCCTGGTTGGGGCCAATCGGCAGCGCGCGCTTGAAATACGCGTAACCGCCCCAAGAAAACACGATCAAAAGCGCACCTGTCGGCAGGCGTCCCGCGTCAACCGTCAACACCACAACGGCGGCGAAGGCCAGCGCAACAGCCCCCCATTGCCGCGCGCTGAGCCGTTCGCCCAGGAAGATCGCGCCAAGAAACACGCTGAAGATGGGATTGATATAATACCCCAAGGCCGCCTGCATCGCCTGACCGGACTGGATGAGCCAGACATAAGCGCCCCAGTTGATCGAGATCAGCGCCGCCGTGACCGCCGCCATGCCCAACATGCGCGGGGTGCGGATGGCCGCGCGCAGATCGGCCGTGCGACCCAGGTAAAGCAACCAGGCCATCGCCAGCGGCAAGGCCCAGATCACGCGGTGCGCCACCACTTCCGGCGTCGGCACATGGTCGAGCGCGCGAAAGTAGAATGGCAGCGTGCCCCAAATGGCGAAGGCGGCAATGGCGAGGGCAAAGCCGCGCGGGGTGTCTTCGTTCATATGCGGCCAAGCTCCGCCTGCACGGCGGCGATAAAGGCCGCGCCGCGCGCCTCGAAATCGGGAAACTGGTCGAAGCTGGCGGCGGCGGGGGCAAGCAGCACGGTGTCGCCCGGTTGGGCGTCGGCCATGGCGCGAGCGGTGGCCTGCTCGATCGTGTCGAACACCTCGTGCGGGTGTTCGCCCAGTTGCAAGGCGAACTCGCGCGCCGAATGGCCGATCAGATAGGCCTTGGCCACGCGGTCCAGGTGCGGGACAAGCGGCGCGATGCCGCCATCCTTGCCAAGCCCGCCCGCGATCCAGCGGATGCGGTCGAAGGCTTGCAGCGCTTTCGCGGCGCTCTCGGCATTCGTCGCCTTGGAATCGTTGACGTAGCGCACGCCGCCCGCTTCGGCGACCAACTGGCTGCGATGCGGCAGGCCGGTGAAACTGGCCATGGCGTCCTCAACCAGCCGCGGCGCGGCGCCAAGGCTGCGCGCCACGGCGTAGGCGGCGCAGGCGTTCTGATGATTATGCGCGCCCGGCAGGCCCGGCATGGCGCGCAGGTCGATGGAGGCCACCTGCCGCCCGGCGCGGTATTCGGCCAGAAACCCCTTGCGCGCAAAGACGTTCCAGCCCGGCCCGGCCAGCTTCTGCCCCGAGGAGACGCGGATCACGCGCGCATCCTCGCGCGCCTCTGCCAATTGCCCGGCCAGGAACTGCCCTTCGACCTCGTCCACACCGATGATGGCGCGGTCCGGCCCGCCTTCGGCAAACAGCCGCCGCTTGGCCGCGAAATATCCGCCCATGCCGCCATGGCGGTCCAGGTGGTCGGGCGACAAGTTGGTGAACACGGCGATATCCGGCGTCAGCGCGCGGGCCAGTTCGGTCTGGTAGCTGGACAGTTCCAGCACGATCACCGCGCCGTCCTGCGGCGGGTCGATGGACAAGACCCCTTTGCCGATATTGCCCGCCATCTGGCAAGGCCGCCCCATGGCGCCCAGAATATGCGCAATCAGCGCCGTCGTGGTCGATTTGCCATTCGACCCGGTGACCGCGACCACCTTGGGCGGAAGGTCCATGGCCATTGTCTGCGCGGTTGCAAAGCTGCGGAAAAACAGGCCGATATCATTATCGACCGGCACCCCCGCCATCAGGGCTGCCGCAATATGGCGGTTCGGCGCGGGATAGAGGTGCGCAATACCGGGGCTGGTGACAAGCGCCGCGATCTGCGACCAGTCGGCGCGCGACAGGTCTTGCAGGGCAATGCCCTCTGCCTCTGCGCGGGCGCGGGCATCGGGGCTGTCATCCCAGGCCACCGGCTTCGCGCCGCCCGCCGCCAGCGCGCGGCATGTCGCCACGCCGGACCGCCCGAGCCCCAGCACGGCGACCGCGCGCCCCTCATAGCCTTGCACCGGGATCATGTCAGAGCCTTTCAACCGGACGGGGCTGCGCCCCGACGCCTTTTGTTCAGGGGGCTTTGCCCCCGGTCTGGCCCATTCTGGCCAGCCCTCCCCCAGAGTATTTGCGGCAAGATGAAGGTGCAAGAGACGCGGTTAGCGGACCTTCAGCGTCGCCAGCCCGATCAACGCCAGAACCAGCGCGATGATCCAGAAGCGGATGACGATCTGCGGCTCTGCCCAGCCCTTCTTCTCGAAATGGTGGTGGATCGGGGCCATCAGGAACACGCGCTTGCCGGTCGTCTTGTAATACAGCACCTGGATGATGACCGACAGCGTTTCGACCACGAAGATGCCGCCGACGATTCCCAGCACGATTTCATGCTTGATGGACACGGCAATCGCGCCCAGCGCTCCGCCCAGGGCCAGGCTGCCGGTGTCGCCCATGAACACCGCCGCCGGCGGCGCGTTGTACCACAGGAATCCAAGCCCGCCGCCGGCCAGCGCGGCGGTGAAGATCAGAAGCTCCCCCACACCCGGCACGTAATGCACGTCCAGGTAGGCGGTGAAATCGACCCGGCCCACGGCATAGGCGATCACGCCCAGCGTGGCACCGGCGATCATCACCGGCATGATCGCCAGCCCGTCCAACCCGTCCGTGAGGTTGACGGAATTGGCCGCGCCCACGATGACGAAAGCACCAACGGGGACGAAGAACCAACCCAAGGTAATCAGCACCTCGGAAAACACCGGGACCGCAAGCTGTCCCTGCAGCCCTGTCGGGTGGACATACATCGCGGCCGCGCTCGCCAACACGCCGATCAGCGCGCCCAAGGCCAGCCGCACCCGGCCCGGCACGCCTTTGACATTGCCTTTGGAGACCTTGGCAAGGTCATCGGCAAATCCGATCAGGCCAAACCCGATGGTCACCAGCAGCACGATCCAGACATACGGGTTGTCCAGCCGCGCCCAGAGCAGGGTCGAGACACTCAGCGCCGAAAGGATCAGCAAACCACCCATGGTGGGGGTGCCGGTTTTCGTCAGCAAGTGGCTTTCTGGGCCATCCTCGCGGATCGGCTGACCATTCGACTGGCGGCGCTTGAGCAGGTTGATGAGTGGCGGGCCGAAAAAGAAACCGAAGACCAGCGCGGTGAAGAACGCCGCGCCCGCCCGGAAGGTGATATACCGGAACAGGTTGAACCCCGGCAGGGTATCGGCGAACTCGGTCAACCAGAAAAACATTACGAACCCTTCTTGTGGGAAGGCGCGGAATCGAGACCGCGCAATGCATCGACAACGCGCGACACGCGACTGCCCTTGGAGCCTTTGACCAGGACCACATCACCGGGGGCGACAAGCGTGTGGACGTGATCGAGCAGTTCTTCGGCCGTGCCAACCCGGCGCCCGCGTTGGCGCAGCGGCAGCGCCGCGTGCAGCGCGGTCATCCGCGATCCGACACAATGCACCTGTCGAACATCGGCCATCGCGGGATCATCGGCGAGGGCCGCGTGCATCGCGCTCTCGTCCGGGCCGAGTTCCAGCATATCGCCCAGGATGGCAATGCGCCGCCCACCCGGCGCGGGCTTGGTCTGGCCGAGCAAAGACAGGGCCGCCGCCATCGAGGCCGGGTTGGCGTTGAACGCGTCGTCGATCAGCGTGAAGCTGGCCTCTTCGACCGGGTCGAGCAGGATGGTTTGGCGAAGTCCCCGTCCGGCGGGGGGGTGCCAGCGCCCCAGCGCCAGCGCTGCGCGCGCAAGGTCCAGACCCAGAGCATGGGCCGCGCCCAGACAGGCCAGCGCGTTGCTCGCGGCATGGGCCCCGGAATTGACCAGCCGCACCGCCAGCGCCATGCGCCCGACCTTGGCGCGTAGCACAAGCGCCGTGTCGGTCTGGCGGATGCCATGCAAATGCAGGGGCTGATCGTCCTGCCCCAAGGGCAGACATGTCGCGGCATGGGCGCGGGCGGCTTGCTCCAGAATAGGGCTTGTCGGCAAATCGGCAGGAAAGATGGCGGTGCCACCGGGTTCCAGCCCTGTAAAGATACTTGCCTTTTCCTGCGCTATCGCTTCCAAAGAGCCCAAGGATTCAAGGTGGGCAGGCGCGATCGCTGTCACTATTGCAACATTCGGGCGGGCAAGCGCGGTCAGGGGTGCGATTTCGCCCGCATTGCTCATCCCCATCTCGACCACGGCAAAATCGGCGTCTTGCGGCAGGCGTGCCAGCGTGATCGGCACGCCCCAATGGTTGTTGAAGCTGGCTTCGGCGGCATGAACCTTGCCGAATTCCGCCAACATCTCGCGCGCCATATCCTTGGTCGAGGTCTTGCCGACAGAGCCTGTAATGCCGATGATCTTTGCCCGGCTGCGCATCCGGCCGGCTGCCCCCAACGCTCGCAGGGCTTCCATTACATCGGGCACCAGGAGCAAGGGCGCATCCGGTGAAACGCCTTGGGGAATGCGTGAAACAAGCGCGGCGGACGCTCCTTTCGCGAGCGCATCGGCGACGAAATCATGCCCATCGCGCGCGGCGGAGAGGGCTATGAACAAGTCCCCCGGCTGCAGGCTACGCGTATCCATGGAAATGCCGCGGGCCTGCCAATCGGTCGTTGCACGCCCGCCCGTGGCGGTGGCCGCATCGGCGGCGGTCCAGAGCGTCATGCCCGCTCCTCCAACGCGGCGATGGCCAGCGATGCCTGTTCCAGATCGTCGAACGGGTAAACCGTATCACCCACGATCTGCCCGGTTTCGTGCCCCTTGCCGGCGATCAGCAGGGCATCGCCCGGCCCCAGCGCATCGACCCCACGCAAGATGGCCTCGGCGCGGTCTGCGACTTCGGTTCCCGTGGGACAGGCTTTCAGAATCTCTGCACGGATACCGTCTGGATCTTCGGATCTTGGGTTGTCATCTGTCACAAACACAACATCGGCGTGTTCAGCCGCCGCACCCCCCATCAAGGGACGCTTGCCCCGATCACGATCACCGCCCGCGCCAAAAACGACCACCAAACGCCCCATGACATGCGGGCGCAGGGCTTGCAGCGCGACGCCCAAAGCATCGGGCGTATGCGCGTAATCGACGAAAACGGTCGCCCCGTTGGCGCGCGTTCCTGCATGCTGCATGCGCCCGCGCACGCCATCCAGACGGGGCAGTTGCGCGGCGGCCTCTGACGGGTCGGCGCCGCAGGCCAACACAAGGCCATAGGACACAAGCACGTTCTGCGCCTGAAAACCGCCGATCAACGGCAGGGTTTGCTGGTGGGTCACGCCATCATAGGAAAAGCGCAGAACCTGACCGGACGGGTCAAACCGTTGACCCAAAAGCCGGATATCGGCATCGTCATCGCGCCCCACGGTCAGCGTGCCCAAGCCGCGCGCTTCGGCAATCGCCAACAGGTCGGCCCCGCGCGGGTCGTCCATGTTCAGCACGGCAACACCATCTTCCGGCAGGATGCGTTCGAACAACAACGCTTTCGCTGCGAAATAGGCGTCCATCGTCAGATGGTAATCCAGATGGTCTTGCGTGAAATTCGTGAAACCGGCAGCGCGCAGGGTCACGCCGTCCAGTCGCCGTTGTTCCAAACCGTGCGAGGACGCTTCCATCGCGCAATGGGTCACACCCTCGTGCGCCATGTCCGCCAGCAACCGGTGCAATGTCACGCTATCGGGCGTGGTGTGGCCCAAAGGCGCGCTATAGGCGCCTTCGACCCCGGTGGTACCCAGATTGGCGGCCTCTAGCCCCAAAGCGGCCCAAAGCTGGCGCGTGAAGCTGGCGACAGAGGTCTTTCCATTGGTGCCCGTCACCGCGGCCATGACAGCCGGTTGCGCCCCGAACCACAGGGCCGCCGCCCCGGACAAGGCCGCGCGGGGGTCTTCGGCCAGCACCAGTGCTGCATCGGACGCGGACAGCGCATCCGCCGCGATCTCGGCCCCCGCGCGGTTTGTCAGGATGGAGCTTGCACCGCGCGCCAAGGCCGTCGCGATATACTCTGCCCCGTGCACCCGGCTGCCGGGAAGGGCCGCGAACAACATGCCCTTCTGGACAGAGCGGCTGTCCAACCCGATACCGCTGACGGCAACATTCCCGCCCCGGCTGGGGTTCAGGCCAAGCTCTGACAGGCGTCGGGCTGGACGGTCGGACACACGCAAGTTCCTTCAAGTCGGCCAGTTGATCGGCCAGGTCGCAGTGGTGTTACCCCGTTTTGCCGGGCGGGTTCAATGGCCCCCGCACGACAGGGATCATTGCGCGCGCGCGTCCGCGCGCAAACGCGCCTCGGCCTCCGCACGGGCTGTCGGACGAACCCCAAGCAGCGGGGCGACCCTGCGGATGACCTCTGCCGCGACGGGCACCGCGGTCCACCCGGCGGTGCGGCGCGGTTCCGGCCCGGTTGTGTCAATGGCTTCGTCCAGCGTCACGATCAGCACGTATTTCGGGTCATGCGACGGGAAGACACTGGCGAATGTGGCCAGCACCGCGTCCTCTTCGTAGCCCCCGTTCGGACCCGGTTTGTCGGCAGATCCGGTCTTGCCGCCGACGGGGTATCCAGCAATCCGCGCGAAAGAGGCGGTCCCCTCATGCACCACCTTGTGCAGGATATGGCGCATCCGGGCCGAGCTTTGCGGGCTGATGATCTGCGCACCCTCTTGCGGTGCGTCACGGCGCAACAGCGTGGGCGTTATCTTTTGCCCCCCATTGACCAGGGTCGCATACCCTGCTGCCAGCGCCAGCGGACTGGTCGTCATGCCATGCCCGTAGGAAATGGTCATGGCCGACAGTTCTGACCACGGATCGGGCAAAATCGGCTTTGCGCGCGCGGCCTCGGCCAGTTCGATCCGCGCAGGGTCCAGAAACCCGAAGCCGCGCAGAAAGGCTTTCTGTCGTTCCGCGCCGATGGCCTGAATCATGCGCGCGGTCCCGATATTCGAGGATTTGATCATCACCTTGGTCACCGACATCTCGGACCCGTAATCGCGGAAATCCTCGATCTCGAACCGGCCCCATTTCAGCGGACCGCGGGTATCGATGACCGTGTCGGGCGTGACATCGCCCTGGTCCAGCGCCTGCGCCACGGCGAAGGATTTCATGACAGACCCAAGCTCGTAATACCCCTGCACCGCGCGATTGAAAATCGGGCTGTCGGCCGGGTCGCCCTCGGTCGGCGGGGCCGGTCGGTCATTGGGGTCGAAATCCGGCAAGGACACCAGGCTGAGCACTTCTCCGGTCTGCGCATCCATCATGACCGCGCTCGCCCCGCGCGCATTTAGCACGGTCATACCCCCCGACAGCACTTCGGTTATGGTGGCCTGAAGCGGCAGGTCGATCGACAAGCGCAGCGGCTCAGTGGCGCGGGCCGGGTCGCGCAGGCGCTCCTCGAAAAACAGTTCTGCCCCGGCCACGCCCAGCAATTCCGCCGCGCGCACGCCCTGCTCGCCAAAGCGGGCACCGCCCAGAACATGCGCCGCGATGCGCCCGTTGGGGTAGACACGCATCTTGCGCGGGCCGAACATCAGTCCCGGCTCTCCGATATCATGCACCGCTTGTTGCTGTTCCGGTGACAAGCGCGTGCGCACCCAGACGAATTTCCGCGCGGGGTCGGTAAAGCGCGCCGCAAGACGCTCGGCGTCCATATCCGGGAAAATGCGGCCCAGTTCGCGCGCCGCGCGCTGCGGGTCCACCATGCGGCGGGTTTCGGCGTAGAGTGCATGCGTGGCAAGATTGGTCGCCAGAACGCGGCCGTTGCGGTCGGTAATGTCGGCGCGCGCACCGGAGATGTCCTCGACCAGTCCGGCCCGGACCTGCAACGGTTCGGTTGCGGCCAACAGCCCCATCCGTGCGCCCAGAAGCACGAAACCCGACAGGAACAGCAGTGCCAGCACCAAAAGCCGCAGCTCTGCCCGCACACGTCCGGTATCGCGCAGGGCCTGACGGCGCAAACGCAGGTTTTCCTGTTCGATATGGTCGGGATCTTCGCCTTGCGCACGGGCTTGCAAAATACGCGCGAGGGGTCTCAGGGGCGTGCGGATCATGGCTGCTCCTCGGCTTCGGTGGGGCGCGCGCCGGACAAGGCCTCGAGTGATCCGAACACCTCGACCCCGGCGCCCAGGTCCAACCTGGCCTGTGGCGCGGGATAGGCGATATCGCCGATCTCTCCGAAATGTTCGGCCGTGATTGGCATCAGCTTTAGCGCTTCGAAATTCACTTCGACCAGCGCGCGCAACCGATCGGGACGGTTCAGATAGGCCCATTCCACGCGCTGCACCGCGATCTCTGCTTCCAGACGGGCGATCTCACGCTCCAGGCTGGCGCGGGTATTCATCGCCTGTTGGGTCAGATGGTTTTCGCGATACGCCCATGTCGCCAGCCCGATGACCGCAAGCGCCGTGACCAGATAAAGAATACTTCGCATGGGTTACACCTCTGATATCCGGGGCAGACCAAGGGCGGCGCGATCGGCCGGACCGGCAGGCGCATCCGTGCGCTGCGCCAGTCGCAACCGGGCTGACCGCGCGCGTGGGTTGGCGCGCAGCTCGGCCTCGTCGGCGGCGATGCCCTTCTTTTCGATCAGGCGAAAGCGCGGCTGAACCTGCGGGGCTTCGGGCGCGAAACGGTTGCCGCCGCCGCCCTGCGCGGCGCGCTGCGCCAGGAAGCGCTTGACCACCCGATCCTCCAGCGAATGAAAGCTGACAACGGCCAGCTTGCCGCCGGGTTTTAGCGCGCGTTCCGCCGCTTCCAGCCCGTCGATCAAGGCATCGAATTCGGCATTCACCGCGATACGCAAGCCTTGAAAACTGCGGGTCGCGGGATGGATTTGCCCCGGCTTGGGGCGCGGCAGGCAACCGGCGACGATCTGCGCCAACTGGCCGGTGCGCTCTATCGGGGCCTCGGCGCGCGCGCGCAGGATCGCGCGGGCAATCCGGCGGCTGGCGCGTTCCTCGCCATAGTGGAACAGGATATCCGCCAGCGCGCTTTCCGACGCGCCGTTGACAATGTCACGCGCGGACGGCCCGGATTGCGACATCCGCATGTCCAAGGGGCCATCCTTGCCAAAGGAAAATCCGCGTTCGGGCAGGTCCAACTGCATGCTGGACACACCAAGGTCCAGAACAACCCCGTCAAGCGGCTGGCCCGCATGCGCATCGAGCCGGGCGAAATTGCCCTGCACCAGCCGTAGCCGTTCGCCAAACTCCGCCCCCCAGTCGCGCGCCATGTCCAGCGCCAGGGGATCGCGGTCCACGCCGATCAACTGGTCCACCCCGGCGCGCAACAATTCACGCGCGTAACCGCCCGCGCCCAGCGTGCCGTCCAGCCAGACCCCCGAAATCGGGGCCAGGTGCGTCAGGATGGGCTGTAACAGAACCGGGATATGCGGGCTTGCGTCTGGCATCACACTCAGCGACGGCGGGACAGGGTGTCGCGCAACAGGTCGGCCTCTGTCCCCACCGCGCTTGACGGACGCGGCGGCAGATGTATGCGCGCATCGAAATCGGGGGCCTGGTCGGCGAGGAACACCTCCGTGCGGCTGGACTTGACGGCTTTGAACGTGTCTTCTTTCCAGATCTGGAAATGATCGCCCTTGGCAATGAAGAACGCGGCCTCGTTCGGGTCCAGCTCCAGCTTGTCACGCAGGCGTTGCGGCAACACGATCCGCCCGTCCTCGTCGATCTGGGCATCGGCGGCATGACCATGGAAGGTCAGCTCCAGCGTTTCGCGCTCCGGGCTGCCGGGCTGCATCAGGTCAATCCGATCCTCGATATCCTCGATGGCGTTCAACGTGTAGCAATCCAGCCGCTTCTGGCTGTCCAGACCGTAAACGATAACAAGATTGGGGCGCAGGCCGTCGGTCCAGTCCGGGTCGCCCACTTCGATCACGCGTCGGAAGCTGGCCGGGATCGAGACCCGGCCTTTGCTATCCACCTTCTGGTGGAAAGAGCCTCTGAACCTGCGTGCCACCTTGGGCGGTCCTTCGTCCATGCGCGGCGCGCGTCACGCGCCAGAAATGAAAACGGCGGATCGAGCTGCTGCCACTGCCCGATCCGCCGACTGTCCCATCGCTGGGTGCCCGGTTGGCGCTCGCTTCCTTGGGGGGAGGGGATGCTGCTCGCGAGCGCGCCGGATCTGTGTTTTGGAAGATAAAGCGGGTGCCTGTATGAACTCTGCCTCTGCGGGGTCTTGGTGCCCCTGTGATGCCCGTTTATCTTGGAACAATGATTGCCATGGGATTTCATGGTAATCAATCATCTTCTGGCAGATTTTTGAAAAATATCCTGGGAGACCGACCCCAACATACAGAATTAAATCTCTGATATTGATAATCCTATCTACATATTGTGAGAACAAAAATAGATCACATCTAAATAAGTTGTCGGAACAGGCCTGTCCAAGGATGATGCATCTGTTCCCGTAAAATCCCGATATCTTGCCGACCAGTACCGGAGTGTTGCGGTTCTGACACAGGCTTAACGGCTTTCGGCGCGAAAGCGCATGAAAAATACGCCCGAATCACGGCCAAGTGATTCGGGCGTTACGCCAATCAAAGGGCACATCGCAGATTCCATGTAATCCCGAAAGGCGAGCGGCAGAAGGCTCAGAGCGATGCGATCAATTGATCTGCAATCCGCGCATAGGCTTGCGCGACCAAGCTGTCCGTGGCCGCGACCGGCACACCGCCGTCCCCGGACAGGCGCACTTCCAGGCTGAGCGGCAATTCTCCCAGAAAGGGCAGGCCCTGTTTTTGCGCCTCGCGCCGGACCCCGCCCTCGCCGAAGATATGCTCCTCGTGCCCGCATTGCGGGCAGATGAAGGTGGACATGTTTTCGATCAGGCCAAGCACGGGGGTTTTCAGAGTGTCGAACGCGCGCAGCGCCTTGCGCGCATCCAGCAGCGCCACATCCTGCGGGGTCGATACGACAATTGCGCCACGCACATCGAACTTGCTGCACAAGGTAAGCTGTATATCTCCCGTGCCCGGTGGCATGTCCACGATCAGGACATCCAGCGCGCCCCATTCAACCTGTGTCAGCAATTGTTGGAGCGCGCCCATCAGCATCGGCCCGCGCCAGATGACGGCCTCGTCCGCTTTCATCATCAGCCCGATCGAGATCATGCGCACGCCATGCGCTTCTGGCGGAATTATGCGCTTGCCATCGGGGGACGCCGGGCGCTTGTCGACACCCATCATCTTTGGCTGGCTGGGGCCGTAGATATCGGCATCCAGCAGGCCCACGCGCAGCCCCTTGCGCTCAAGGGCCACTGCCAGGTTCGCCGCGACCGTCGATTTGCCGACCCCACCCTTGCCAGAGCCGATGGCGATCAGGTTGGCCACACCGGGAACGGCCTGCCGCCCCTCTTGCGGCGTCGGATGGCGTCCGATCTTCAGCTTGGGTTCCGGTTTCGGCGGTGTATGCGACGTCAACGCGACCGCTGCCGATTGGACGCCGGGCAGCTCGGTCACAACGCGTTCGGCCTGCGCGCGTACCTCGGAATACGCCTTGGCGATCTCGGCTGACGGAGTTTCAATCACGAAACGGACGGATTGACCATCAACGACCAAGGCGCGAACCAGGTCTCGGGCGACAAGAGTGCCCCCATCCGGCAAGGCAACCGTGTCGAGCGCGGCCAATATGTCGTCATGCGTTGGGGTCATCTGTGGCTCCGTTTCTAAACTCGATGATAAAATGGGCATGACGCGGCGGGCGACAAGGGCCAAAACACCGCCGCAGGCGCGGCACGCGCTGTGGGGTCCTACCGTGTCAGAGACCTTTGCCGCGGCTTCGCCGATGAATTGGCGCCTTCTTCGCACATGTTTTTACCAGTTGATCGAAGGCGCGCCCATTCTTTGAGCGGAATCCGAATTTACCCAACGTAAGCATGACTCTAGCGCATAGCGGCATTGCAGCATTCTCCATTGTGCAAATGCAGCATTCTCTTATCTTCATTTGTAACAGGCCGGGTTGGCCGAGACAGTTTCAAAGGTGCTTCGAAATGGCGCATATCGCAGAAAATAGCGGCACGGTTGGCGCAAATCTGCCCTTCTTCGGGCTGGTGAAGCGTATCTCGGACGCGGTCGCACGCCGCCGGGTCTACAACCGAACATATGCCGAGCTGAATAACCTGACCACCCGTGAACTGGATGACCTGGGGATCAGCCGGTCGATGATTTCGCGCCTCGCCTATGAGGCTGCATTCGAGAATTGAGTTTCAGGCCCTACCCTCCTCCCGGGGCTTGATTACGGCGGCGGCTGTTTCCTCCTCCCTCGGCCGCCGCCAGATATACCGCATCGGTTTTCGGACCTGGCTGCGGAACAGAACGTTCGCCCTTATCCTCCTCCCAAGGGCGTTCGCAAGGTCGCCGGCGTCCTCCTCCCTGCCGGTTGCCTTCACGAAGGGGCCCTAGGCCCATGACATTGTTTCGGCCCCCCTCCTCCTCCCTGGGGTCGTACAAAAATCGGCGGCAGTCCCCTCCTCCTCCCTGGGACTGTCGCCTTTTTGTTTTGGCAGGGCCAAACCGCTAGAAATAGCTGCGGACCAGCGCTTCCGAAATCAGACGCCAGCCATCCGCGATCACAAAAAACGAGAGCTTGAACGGCAGCGATACGATCGCTGGCGGCACCATCATCATACCCATCGACATCAGCACTGCCGCGACGACCAGGTCGATGATGAGGAACGGCAAAAAGATCAGAAACCCGATCTGGAACGCCCGCGCGATCTCGCTGAGCATGAAAGACGGCACCAGCAAGGACAGGGGCGCGTCGGGGCCAAGCGCGCCCTGTGCCTGCGGGCGCAGGCTGGCAAGGCTGTCATAAGTTTCCGGATCGATGCGTGCGGCCATGAACAGGCGAAACGGCTCCGCGGCACGCACGAACCCTTCCTCAACAGAAATACTGCCCTCGTTCAACGGCACGATCCCGTCCTGCCACGCGGCGACCAGAACCGGCTCCATCACAAAATAGGTCAGGAACAGCGCCAAAGAGACCATCAGCATGTTCGGCGGCGACTGCATCAGGCCAAGGGCCTGGCGCAAGATTGCCAAGACGGTCACGATAAACGGAAAACAGGTCACCATGACCAGAATTCCGGGCACCAGGCTGAGCAGCGTCAGCAACACCAGAAGCTGCGCGCCGCGCACCGCCAAAGAGCCATCCGCCCCGAATTGCAGGCTTATATCCTGCGCCAGCGCCGGTGTCAGCGCCGCGCACCAGATCGCAAGCCCCAAGGCGATGGAAGACCGGCGCATCGTTCAGAGCATCTCGTCAAGATTGGCCAGCTCGGTCAGGCGGACGCCAAGAAAACCTGCCTGATCGCCGTCCAATTCCTGCAACTCGCCGCGCGCGATCAGCTTGTCGCCGATATACAGTTCTACCGGATCGTCTATCCTGCGGTCCAAAGGCAGCACAGAGTCGCGTTGTAGCCGCATCAGGTCTCGAACCACGGGGCGTGCGAACCCGACAGATACGGTGATTTCTATCGGCACCTGTCCGAGTATCGTGGCCCCGTCGCGGTCGGGGACGGATTGAGGAAGTGCGGTATCATCCATGGGAACTGTCCTTTTGGTCGTCAGATGTCGCGATGCCGGACTTGAGCGCGGCCGTTACGCTGTCTAAATCAATCAGCCGGGTGCTTTGATCGACCCGAATCATGACCTGCGCGTCCGAGAAGCTCTCTTCCTCCAACAATGTCGCGTCGAGGCCCGGTATTTCCGCAAGGATCTGGCTCAGGCTATCCTTGACGCTTGGGGCGCACAGCACGTCCAGCCGACCGGTAAATTGTCGTTGGACCAGTTCGCGCAATTCGCGTTCCAGCAACCGCCGCAACGCCTCCGATGTCAGATCGGGCAGGACGGTCGCGATCATCGTCGCGGCAAGATCCATGAAACTGCTCTCCAGTTCGGCACGGGCTTCCGCGTAGCCGAATGCGACGGCCTGCAATGCCTCTTGCGCGGCGCCGCGACGAAGCGCGTCTTCATTGCGCATCTGGTCGAGCGCATCTGTCCAGCCGGCCCCGTAGCCTTCCTCGAATGCGCGGGCCCGCAGGGTTTCAGCGTCATGCGGGGTGATCGGGGTGGTTTCTTCCAGAACACGGTCGCTGTCGAAGCTCTCCAGCTTCAGGAAGGCCATGGTCATGAGCGCTCCTTTCGGTCTTCCATCCAGTGCCGAAGCAACTGTGCCGATTCGTCCTGTCGTTCCTCTATCATTCGGCGCAACCGGGCGACCGGGTCATCCGGCGTGCCCAGCGGGGCGGCCGGATCATGCGCATCGAACCTCTGCACGCCGTCGTCCGCGGCTATGGCCGGGTCCAATGCCAGCAGGTCGTCCGAACGCGGCGCGTTGCCCTCGCGCGCCGCGCGCAATATGGGGCGCAGCACGAACAGGATGAAAATTGCCAGGACGGCCAGCAAGAACGCCCAGCGCAACAGGGTCATCAGGTCGAGGTCCGAATTCGCGAACAGGCCCGACCGCGCTTCGGTGCCCAGCGCAGGCGCGGGTTCAAAACGCAACGACTCCAGCGTTATGATATCGCCACGTGATTCGTCGTAGCCGACCGCCGACGCCACCAGCCCGCGCAGGGTTTCCAGCTCTTCCTCGTTTCGCGGGCGCCAAACCGGCGGGCCGTCGGCCTGCGGCTCCTCCACTCCATCAATCAGAACGGCAACCGTCATGCGCCGGATCGCACCGGGACCGCGCTCAACTTCGCGCAAGGTCTCTGACATGTCGTAATTCGTGTTCTGGCGGGTCAGGGTTTCGGTATTCTCTGCCGCGCCATCTTCGGCACGCGCATCGCCATCGGGCAGATTCGACGCAACCGTAACCCCCTGCGCCCGCGAATCCGTGCTGGAACTGCGCGATTCTTCTGTCTCTGCGCGAACCGCAACCCGGCTCTCGGGGTCTATGCGCCGTTCGGTAATCGTCTCGCGGTCCGTCACGGTTTCTATGGACAGTTCCACCACGGACCGGCCCGGCCCGACATGTGCCTCCAGCAACCGTTCCACGTTCCGGCGCAGGTCGCGCGCCCGGTCGGCGGTCTGGCCAGCAGGATGCTGGGTTTCATCAGGGCCAAGCACCAGACCGTTCGCACCGTCGATGATCGACACATCCTCGGGGGTCATACCGGGCACGGCGGAGGCCACAAGAAAGCGCAGGGCCCGCGCCTGGTCTGGTGTCATGGCCGCGCTCGCAGTGGTCACCGACACAGACGCCGAAGGGGCGACATCACGCTGGAAAGCAGTGTTGACACCCTGTGAAATGTGGACCCGCGCGCTGCGCAGATGCGGGCTGGCGACAATCGTGCGCGCCAATTCACCCTCTTTCGCGCGCCAATAGGCGGCATCGAACATTTGCGAGGTCGTTCCGAAACCGGTCAACGTATCGAGCAGTTCATAACCGGTATGCGAATTGGCTGGCAAACCGGCGGACGCGAGCATCAGTCGCAACTCGTCACGGACAGGCGCCGGGACATAGATCGCGTCGCCCCGTACTTCATATGCAACATTACGCGCTTCAAGCGCCTGAATCACTTCGCCCGCAGCCCCTTCTTCGAGGCCGGCATAGAGGAGCGCCTGACTTGGCTTGAGCCCCTGCTGCGCGATCAGCGCTATCACAAGCGCCGCGAAGAGCCCAAGCCCTGCGGTTATAAGCCGGCCCCGTGTGTCGAGTCCCGTCCAGAACGCCTGAACCTGCTGCACCATGATGCTCCCTTCCAGCGGGCCTTCTGCCCGTTCGACACATTCAACATCGCTGGCAGGGCTTAAGATTCGGTTAGTGACATTGTGGCAGAAAGAGAAAAACCACAGACGCGATGCGAGGACCCATGGCGCAGGATGCAGACGCTCCGAATATGGAAGAGAAACCACTAAAAAAGAGAGGGTTAATGCCCATCCTGATCGGCATGGCCGGCGCGTTGGTGCTTGGTGGCGGCGGTTTCTACGCTGTGTATTCGGGGCTGATTCTGGGTGGGCAGGACAAGGCGATAGAAGACGTGAAAGCGAATCCAAAGACATTGCCGACCTACCTGGCGATCGAGCAGCTTACCTTGTCGTTAGCGGAACCCGGCGGCGCAGAGCATCTCAGGCTGTCGGCGCATGTGGAAATCGCCGATGGGCGCTTGGACGAGGCTGAAGCGTATCGCCCCCGGTTTCTGTCGGTCATCAACACCTATTTACGCGCCGTTGAGCCCGACGATTTGCGGGAGGCAAATGCTCTTATCCGGCTGCGCGCACAGATCTTGCGCCGCCTTCAAATGGTCGCGGGGGCAGATCTGGTCGACGATTTTCTGATCACAGAATTCATACTGAATTAAGGAGCCGAACGATGGAACTCTTTGCCGATATCGCAATCGGGGCAGGCGCGCTCTTGGCCGCAGCGTATTGCATGTTGTTGTCGCGCAGGCTGCGCGCATTCACTCGGCTGGACGGCGATGTCGGGCGGGCGATTGCCGTGTTGTCGACACAGGTCGACCAGCTGACGCGCGCACTGGCAAGCGCCGAATCAGGGGCGGCCTCGCGCGAAAGCGCTTTGGGCGCGCAGATAGCCGCGGCGGAACAGGCGGCGCGACGCCTCGAACTGCTGATGGCGGCGGAGCGTCCGCAAAAGCCGAAACCGGCGCCGGACATACCGTCCGCGACGGCGACGCAAGCAGTTTGGTCCCAAGCGGATCACGGATTCGAACCTCTTGAACGGGCAACCAGCACCGACAACAGGTTACGCACCACCCGATCCCGCGGCGGAGGCAGGATATGACCGACCGATCAAAGGCTCGGAGCACCGGTCTGGGGATGGTGCTGATGCTGTTGGCCGGGCTGTTCTTCGCCTCTGGCCTGTCGCGGCTTAGCTTGGGCGTGGTTGGCGTGGTGGCCGCCGAAAATGGCCTGCCGGAAGAAACAGAGGCAGAGGATGCAGACGCGTCCGGCGGCGCCTTGTTCGAAGCGCTGCGCACCCGAGAGGCGCGTCTGGCGCAGCGAGAACAAGCATTGCAAGAGCGTGCCGACGCGTTGCGGACCGCAGAAGAAAGGGTGCGCGCGCAAATCGCGGAAATGCAGGCTACGGAAGAGCGCCTGGCCGCAACCCTAGCGCTGACCGAAAGCGCCGCAGAGACGGATCTCACGCGGCTGACCACGGTTTTCGAACACATGAAGCCGCCCCAGGCGGCAGCTTTATTCGCAACCATGGACACTGAATTCGCTGCCGGTTTCATTGCCCGCCTGGAACCGCAATTCGCTGGCGAGGTCATGGCAGAACTGGACCCGACGCTGGCTTACGGGATCAGCGCCGTGCTGGCCGGGCGGCATGCAAGCACACCGCGCGAATAAGATCGGAAAACCTTTGAAAACGGCGTCTTCGGCAACCGAACGTTAAGCTCCGCCTGCAAAACTCGCGATGGGCGACATCGTGCTTCAATGGTGTTCAAATAACGAGGGATCAACTTGTTACCGATTATTGGAATATTGCTCGTCATCGGCTTGGTCTTCGGCGGCTACCTTGGCGCCGGCGGTTCGCTGACGATCATTCTCAAGGCCTTGCCTTTTGAAATGATCATGATTGGCGGCGCAGCAATCGGTGCGTTCGTTCTGGGCAACGATATGCCAACCATCAAGGCATCGGGCCGCGATATTCTACGGGTGTTCAAGGGGCCGAAATGGCAGGCGTCGGATTATCGTGATCTATTGTGCCTTCTGTTCCAGCTAATCTGGCTGGCACGGCAAAATCCTGTTGCCATAGAAGAACACATTGAAGCGCCAGAAAGTTCATCGATTTTTGGTGCTTACCCGAAAATTCAAAAAGACCATGATGCCGTTGAACTGATCTGCGACACCTTGCGCGCGGCTTCGATGAACTATGACGATCCGCATCAGGTCGAAGAGGTGCTGGACAAAAGGCTGGATGCACAGCGCCAACATGCACTTCATTCCAGTCACGCGGTTCAGGTGGTCGCCGACGCACTCCCCGCTTTGGGAATCGTCGCGGCGGTTCTCGGGATCATCAAAACGATGGGCGCGATTGACGAACCCCCTGAAGTGCTGGGCAAGATGATCGGCGGCGCCTTGACCGGCACGTTCCTGGGCGTTTTTCTGGCCTACGGTTTCGTCGGCCCCATCGCCGGTCGCATGAGCGCGATCGTCGTGGAAGATGACCATTTCTTCCAGTTGATACGAGAGGTTCTCATCGCAAACCTGCACGCCCACCCGGCAAATATCTGCATCGAGGTTGGACGGCAGAACACACCACATCATGTCCGCCCGGATTTCTCGACTTTGGAGGAGGCCATGCGCGATCTCAAGAAAGCGGCTGCCTGAACCATGCTGCGGATTCTGTCGCTTTTGCTGGTATTGATGCTCTGGGTGCCGATGCCATTCGCCCGAGCACAAGACGTGAACGTCGTCCTAAGGGCTGGTGAGCACAGGGATTTCACGCGAATTGTGTTGTCACTGCCAGAGACCGTCTCATGGCGCTTGGAGAGAAGTGCAACATATATGGATCTGATCGTGGATGACGACTCCGTTGTATTCGATCTTTCCAGAGCATTTGACCGCATCCCGAAAACCCGCTTACGTGCAGTCGAGCAGAACTCTTCCGGCTTACGGTTCCATTTGGGCTGCGAGTGCACGGTTCGTCGCGTGAACGGCATTGCAGGGCAAGTCGTTTTTGACTTGGTAACACCATCCGAGACACCGGTTGAAACGCTTTTTCAAACGATGCCCAACGCGACGCCGCGACCGAGGCCGCGCCCATATCTAGCAGATTCGAAGACACCATTTGTCCGAGACCAGTCCGTCGCAAAACGCGCCGGGGCGCGCCTTGCACAATTGCTTCGCGAGGAGGACATGCCGGTCGACTCGGATCGTTTTTTACTGCCCCATGTGCCTGTTGTGGTCCCCGGCTCGGAACATCGGGCCGCAAATCTCGAGGACGAGAAGAGCAGGTCAACAGAAGCTGCCCAATCGCTCACCGACGCACTCACAAAGGCTATATCCGGCGCTGTGTCGCGCAACCTGTTGTCGGCGGAATCCCAGTTTTCAAGACAGGATCAAACCGTAACGTCCTTGCTTGCCGATTCTGCGGCCAGTCACGTCCGCTCGCAGACGTCGCGTGGCAAACTCCAGCCGGTCGACGCAGAAAACAGGTGCGCCGAAGCCGTGACAAAGCAGGTTCCAGACTGGAGCAGCCCACCCGCAAACATTTTGCAAGAACAAGACTGGGCTGCCCTCTATGACCCGCTCGACAGGATAGATCCGCAAACGGCCCACTCACTCGGGGTCAACCTGCTGCGCCTTGGTTTCGGAGCCGAGGCGCGCGCCCTTTTCATGATGGCACCGGCGACAGACGCAACCGACAGCTTGCAAGCCGTTTCTTATCTGCTCGACCAAGAGCCCGCACCAAACCCGGAGGTGCTTTTGCGCTTCGCCCATTGTTCCGATCTGGATGCGTTCTGGGCGTTTTTGTCTGCGCCCGAGCGCAGCGTTGGCATGGCGGACACAAGCCACAGCCTCGTGCGGGCAATCCAAGCCCTGCCCCGCGCGATGCGCGCACGGCTCGGTCCAAGTGTTGTGCAACATCTGCTGCGCAACGATGACCCCGACACAGCTGGATTGGTTCAAGCTGCAATCGCGCGTGCACACCCGGATGGCGGCAAGTCTCGGGTATCTGCCAAACCTGAACTGCTGCGTGCTTTGCCTGCACAAATGGAAACGCTCGACGCAAACTCCGCGATGGAGCTGACCGATGACGAGCTACTGCTGTTGCTGGAAAATGCCGAGTCCCTTGAGGTCGCCGTGCCGCTGGACCTGCTCGAACACGCTGTCGAGCGCCAGTTTGCGCTTCGACGTGGCTCCATGGGGCGCACCATGGCGCAGGCAGCGGCGCGCGGCTTGGCGCGCGCCCTCGAATTCAAGGCTGCATTCGACCTGGCGACCGCCCGCGAGTCGGACCTGTCCGACGCGACGCGCGACGCACTGCTGTCGGATCTCTACCTCCGGCTTCTCGACGACGCTGACGACACGGCTTTTGTAACGACAGTTTTTAACTATCTGCCAAGGACCAGCGACGATTTGGAGCCCGCAGTTGTGGAAAAACTGTCGGCCCGCCTGACTGCGCTCGGCTTTGCGTCAGAAGCCAGCGCATTGCGCGCAGAACATGATGACACACCTGAATCGGATCCCGCAATTCCGGCCCCAACGGATATCCCGGACTCGACGTCGGCCGCGCGCGACATGGGCACGGCCTTGGAAGAACCGCTTGGCTCCCAACTCGCTTCAGCGCCAATCTTGCAAAGCGACGCATCTCAACCGGCGCCTACCGACACGGCACGGGGCGCAACTGTGCCCCAAACCGCCCGCACCGCGTCAGTGGAGGATAATCTCCCCGTCAGCGCGGTCGATGTATCGGGCCAGACCGCGCCTGTGCCCCCCCCCGGCGGGCCCGACATCACAACATTCGATCAAGGCTCGGACGCTGTTCCAACCGATACGCAAGACGAGGGGCTTTTGACCCAAGGCCGGTCCATCCTGCGCGACGCCGAGGCACTGCGGGCGCAACTGAACACGCTTCTGGACGCGGGTCCTTAGTCAGCACGTCACGCCGAGGCGCCGCAGAAACGCCCGTGACACACCCACGCCTCGTCTAGACGAATTGTTCTCGGATCAGCCGCTCTTCCAGACCGTGACCCGGGTCGAACAACAACCTGTGAACAATATCCTCGCGCGAGGTGATATCCACGGACACGACGTTTCGGACTGATCGGCTATCGGCATCTGCCATGACAGGGCGTTTGTCAGGTTCTACCACCTCGAAGCGGACGGCGCTGGATTTGGGCAGAAGTGCGCCGCGCCAGCGCCTTGGACGAAACGCTGCAACAGGGGTCAGCGCCATCACGTCGGACCCTACCGGCAAGATCGGGCCATGCGCAGAATAATTATACGCCGTGGAGCCGGCGGGGGTGCTGAGCATTGCGCCATCGCATACCAGTTCCGGCAGTCGTTCGCGGCCATCTATCAGGATACGCAACTTGGCGGCCTGCGCCCCTTGACGCAAGAGCGAGACTTCATTGATCGCCAAGGCCTGCGAAAACGACCCGTCCATGCGCTCTGCGTGCATTTCCAAAGGGTTCAACAAGGCCGTTTCAGCGATTGCCAGCCGGTCGTGCAGATTGTCGCGCGCATAGGCATTCATCAAGAATCCAACGGTTCCGCGGTTCATGCCATAGACCGGCAAATCAATATGTTGCGTCGCATGCAGGGTCTGCAGCATGAACCCGTCGCCCCCGAGCGCGACGATCACGTCTGCCTTGTCCAGCGGAACATTGCCGTAGAAATCCGTCAATTCAGCCAAAGCGGCCTGCGGCGAGTCTACCGAGCTGGCGACGAAGGCGATCTTTCGGGTCATGGCGACGCTCCTCCATTTGCGCGATCCGCGGGATGTCACCTGCAAAGGGGTCGCTTGGCAAGCACTTGATGACCGGTTGCGCCGCTCGACACCGCGCTCCGGCGTCGGGGTTGCGGCGAAATGCGGCGCAAACAAGCCTTCCAAGGCGGCGGCACATGCTCTAAGGAAGCAGCATCCCAACCCTTTGCCGGAGGCCGCCATGGATATCACGACCCGCGATACAGGCTTTTTCACTGAAACGCTCGACACTCGCGATGAAGACCTATTCGCGGCCATGCAGCAGGAATTGGGACGTCAGCGCGACGAGATCGAACTGATCGCGTCGGAAAATATCGTGTCCGCCGCCGTGATGCAGGCGCAAGGCTCCGTGTTGACCAACAAGTATGCCGAAGGGTATCCGGGCCGACGCTATTACGGCGGTTGCCAGTTTGTCGATATCGCCGAGAACCTGGCGATAGAGCGCGCCTGCAAGCTGTTCGACTGCGCTTTTGCGAATGTGCAGCCCAACTCGGGCAGCCAGGCCAACCAGGGCGTGTTCACGGCACTTCTGAAACCGGGCGAGACCATCCTGGGCATGAGCCTGGATGCAGGCGGGCACCTGACCCACGGCGCCAGGCCCAACCAGTCGGGCAAGTGGTTCAACGCCGTGCAGTACGGGGTGCGCGAAGGCGATTACGCGATCGACTATGACCAGATCCAGGCGCTGGCCACCGAACATCAACCCAAGATGCTGATCGCAGGCGGCTCCGCCATTCCGCGCGTGATCGACTTTGCCCGGATGCGCCAGATTGCCGACAGCGTCGGTGCGTATCTGCTGGTGGATATGGCGCATTTCGCGGGGCTTGTCGCGGCGGGCCTGTATCCCAGCCCCTTCCCCCACGCGCATGTCGCCACCACGACCACGCACAAAACCCTGCGCGGCCCGCGCGGCGGCATGATCCTCACCAATGACGAGTCGATTGCGAAGAAGTGCAACTCGGCCATTTTCCCCGGCATTCAGGGCGGCCCGCTGATGCATGTCATCGCCGCAAAGGCCGTGGCATTCGGCGAGGCGCTGCGCCCCGGGTTTCGTGACTACCAAAAGCAGGTGATCGCCAACGCGCAAGCCATGGCCGACCAGTTGGAAAAGGGCGGCCTTGCGACCGTGACGGGCGGGACCGACACGCATTTGCTGCTGGTGGACCTGCGTCCGAAAGGCGTGAAAGGCAACGCGACCGAGACGGCGTTGGGCCGCGCGCATATCACCTGCAACAAGAACGGCATCCCGTTCGACACCGAAAGCCCGATGGTCACAAGCGGCATCCGTCTTGGCACACCTGCTGGCACAACGCGCGGCTTTGCCGAGGCCGAATTCCGTCAGATCGCGGACTGGATCGTCGCGGTGGTCGACGGGCTGGCGGCCAACGGCGAAGACGGGAACGCCGAGGTGGAAGCGCGGGTCAAGGCCGAGGTGGCCGAACTTTGCGCCCGGTTCCCGATCTACCCGCAGCCTTGATGCAGCCTTGATGCAGCTTGCGCAGGTCAGCCATGGTACTGCAGGGGCGGCACCGCCCCTGTTGGTCGTGCATGGCCTGTTCGGATCGGCCCGAAACTGGGGTGCGATCGCCAAGCGGTTGGCCAGTGATCGCCACGTGATCGCGGTCGATATGCGCAACCATGGCGACAGCCCCTGGGACGATGCGCAGGACTACCCTGCCATGGCGGAGGATCTGGCGAAGCTTGTCAGCGAACATGGCCAGCCGATGGATGTGCTCGGTCACTCCATGGGGGGCAAGGCCGCGATGATGCTCGCACTTGCGCGACCGGATCTGGTCAACCGCCTGCTTGTCGCGGATATCGCGCCGGTCGTTTACGCGCACACGCAACGTCCGTTGGTTGCCGCGATGCGTGGCTTGGATGTGAGCAAGCTCTCATCGCGCGCCGAAGCCGACGCGGCACTGGCCGAGAGTGTCGCTGACCCCGGCGTGCGCGCGTTCCTGTTGCAGTCGCTGGACCTGCGCGCGACGCCGCCACGGTGGCGGCTGAACCTGGACGCACTCGACCGCGAGATGGACAAGATCACGGGCTGGCCTGACCGGGTCGACGGCAAATTCGACGGTCCCGCCCTGTTCCTGAGCGGTGCCAAATCGGATTACCTGCTGCCAGAGCACCGCCCGGCGATCAAAGCGCTGTTTGCGGACGCGAAATTCGCCAAGATCCCGGATGCGGGCCATTGGCTGCACGCCGAGAATCCGCGCGCGTTCGAGCAAACCGCGCGCGCGTGGTTCGATTAACGGTTACGCGGATTCGTTGGCAAGGATCATCTTGGCAACGATCCAGCTGGCTACCAGCCCGACGACCGTCCCCGCAGCGGCCCATGCCAGGATCGGGTTCAGCGTGTCCTGCCCGATCACCAGCGCGATCACGACGCCGATCCCGGCGCAGGTCGCCCCGGCGATACTGAAGATAAGCGAAAACAGGCGGAACATGGCGACACTCCTCGGTTCGTGTATGTGGCAGAAGACTAGCAATTCGAACGTCAACCCGCCTTGATCTGGCGCAAACTGGTCACGTTTTGCAATCGAGGCGCGCGCGCAAGACGCCGATATCCCCGTCCACGCTATCGGGCCGCAAGCCGCAGCCCGTCGCGTCGCGCATCGCCTGCATCAGCGTTTCGCGCAACTGTCCCTTGTCGGCGTGTTTGGCAAAGCCGTGGCGAATAGCCTCGACCCGGTCATCGGCGCGCCAGACGGTGATATCGTACCCCCCGCGCGTCAGGCGAACCGGCTCCGCCGCGCCCAGCAAGGGCGACGGGCTATCGCAGGCCGCGAGCGCCAAGACACATGCAAGAATGGAAAGAGGATAAGTTCGCATGCCGCGATCGTGGTCTGAAAGCGGTTAACAAGCCCTTAATACCGCCCGGCTCCGGGGGCAAAAAGCGGTTCGTGTCAAAAAACCAGCCCGGCCACGCCCACTCGGGAGGCGCCGGATCCCCGCCTGGAAATTGCGTGTCGCCCCAAGCGACAGCTTGATGTTGTTATAACTGCGCGTCGGCACATTGCTTTTTTGCTGTTCCAACACGACCTTGACCATCGGGGCAAATCCGCCGTTTCCAGGTGCCGCCCAGGCCAAGTTCCACCCCTGTCGCGCGCTCCACCTGCGGCAAGGGCAGCACCAAGTCGCCGCCAATATCGACGTGGCGCTGCCCGCAGCGGCGCCACGGGTTGGATTGCGGCACCATCGCGATCCGTGCCTGTCCGCGCCAAGTGTTACGCGTATCCATGGCGGCCAGGTATTCCTGCACCGCCTGTATCTCGCCAAGTGTCCGCTCTCCGGACAAGGCATCGTCGAAATGATGCCGCGCGCGCGCTTGGGCTTCGGTCAAAAACAGCGCGCGAGCCAGTTCCAGTCGAAAGCGGCCATTGGCGGGGCGCTGCGATACCAACTTCTCCAGCAGCGGTAGCGCGGCGCGCGGAGCGCCTGTTGCAAATGCACCAAGGCTTGTTGCAATTCTGCGGCATCCGCGGGATCTGGCGCGTCATCGTTTGGCGCGACGCCCTGTGACAGCGCCACGTGCCCTGTTGGCTGGCCCTGCCCCGGCTGCCGAGCATGGCCTCACCCCGCGCCCATGACAAGCACAAGGCTTGCCGCCCGCTGCATCCCGGTCAATCCCGTCAAAATCCGCTCGATCCGATTGGCGCTCTGACGGCGCATCTCGATCACGATCGATAGAGATTAACCAACAAGTCAACATTCCGGGCCGAACCGCCCACGGCTTAACGGTTCTTGAACCACCCATGGGCTTTTCTTGTAGCAGATCAGGCACAAACCGGGGGTCAAGATGCGACAAGCCAAACGAATACGGACAACCGCCGCGGTGGCGCTCATTCGAAATGGACAGCGGGAAACGGCGCATCTATGCGATTATTCGCGAGACGGGGTCTGCCTGCAAGGGGTGCGCGGCGTGATGGCGGGCGATGTCCTGGAACTGCATTGCAAGGGCGCGCGCATCGGTGTCGAGGTGCGTTGGCTGCGCGCGAACCACGCTGGCATGTGCTTTTTGCCGGATGGGCGTCCAAGCGAAAAGGCGCGCTTTCTGGCGGCCATTTCCCGCGGCGCAAAGCCAGCCCAAGCGGCGCGCATCTTCGGGTTTTCGGAACTGGCATAAGGTCCGGTTGGCGGCAATGGCACGCGATGCGGCGCGCCCGAAACGCGCGCCGAGCTCAGCTTCGCAAGCCGCCGCCGGAGCGGGCACGCTGTTTTTCAGCCCGTGTTCTCCGCGTCATGGACTGCCCTTTCCAGATATGCCACCTGCCGGCGCACCCCCTCTGCCAGTGCATCGGCAAAGCGCGCAAGGCGCATGTTGCGTCGGTCATCGGCATGGCGGATCAGGTAGAACGCGCGCGTCAAGTGAAACTGGTCCACCAGCACGCGCCGCAGATCGGGCGCGTGGCCCAAGGCAAAATCATGCACCACCCCCAGCCCGGCACCATGGCACAGCAGGTTCAATTGCACCGGGACCGAATTGGAAGTCACTTGCGCCGTTGGCAGGTCCAGCCGCGCAAGGTAATCCAGTTCGCGGTCGAAAATCATATCTGGAATATACCCGACCAGCCGATGCTCTCGAAGATCGGACAGCCGCGCCACGGGTCCGTGTTGCGCAAGATAGGCCCGTGTCGCCGCAAAATGCAGGTGATATTCGGTTATCTTGCGCACGTCCAGACGCTGGGCTTGCGGAGCGGATACACCGATGGCCATATCCGCTTCGCGGCGCGACAGGTTGAACAGGCGTGGCAGGGCGACGATCTGAACCTCCAGCGCGGGATGGTCCGCACAGATCTGCGCGATGACCTGTGGCAGCAGGTAATTCGCGCAGCCATCGGGCGCGCCCAGCCGGATCTGGCCGCTCAACCCCTGCCCCGGCGCACCCGGCGCTTCGGCCGCGCGCAAATGCGCTTGCGCGGCCTCTATATGCGGCAGCAGGCGCAGGCCCTCTTCCGTCAGCGCATAGCCTTGGTGCGAGCGTTGGAACAACCGCCGCTCGAGCCGCGTTTCCAGCCGAGAGACGCGGCGACCGACGGTCGCCGGGTCCATCTTCAACACTTGCCCCGCGCGCCCAAGGCTTGCCGCCCGCGCGAGCGCCAGAAAGACGCGCATATCGTCCCAATCCATCTGCCCGAACCCTTGCAAATTTGCAATACTGCATTGGTATATTGCGCCTTCCCAAGGCGAAAACGCAAGGATACTCTACGCCCGAACAGCGATTGGAGGACGCGATGGAAGAGCTTTCACATTGGATTGACGGCGCGCGCGTGGCGGGCACATCGGGCCGGTTTGCCGATGTCTACAACCCCGCCACGGGCGAGGTGCAGGCGCGCGTGCCACTGGCCAGTCAAGCCGAGATGGACGACGCGGTCGCCCGCGCCGCAAAAGCACAGCTCGCATGGGGCGCGACCAACCCGCAAAAGCGCGCGCGCGTGATGATGGCCGCCGTGGGCCTGATAAACCGCGACATGGACAAGCTGGCGGAAAAGCTGTCCTCGGAACATGGCAAGACCTTTGTCGATGCCAAGGGCGATGTGCAGCGCGGGCTGGAGGTGATCGAATATTGCATCGGCGCGCCGCAATTGCTGAAGGGTGAATACACCGACAGTGCCGGTCCCGGCATCGACATGTATTCCATGCGCCAGCCCTTGGGCGTGGTCGCGGGTATCACGCCCTTCAACTTTCCGGCCATGATCCCGCTGTGGAAAATGGGCCCGGCGCTGGCCTGCGGCAACGCGATGATCCTGAAACCGTCCGAGCGTGACCCGTCAGTGCCGTTGATGCTGGCCGAGATTTTCAAGGAAGCGGGCCTGCCCGATGGCGTCTTGCAGGTCGTCCATGGCGACAAGGACGCGGTCGATGCGATCCTCGACAATGACACCGTGCAGGCCGTGGGCTTCGTCGGGTCCACCCCCATCGCGCAATATATCTACGCGCGCGGCTGCGCGAACGGCAAGCGCGTGCAATGCTTTGGCGGCGCGAAGAACCACATGATCATCATGCCCGATGCCGATATGGACCAAGCCGCCGACGCGCTGATCGGCGCGGGCTATGGCGCGGCGGGCGAACGCTGCATGGCCGTATCCGTGGCCGTGCCCGTGGGCGACGGCACGGCGGACGCGCTGCGCGACCGGCTTGTGCCCAAGATCGAAGCGCTGAAGGTCGGGCCGTGGACGGCAGGGGACGATGTCGATTACGGCCCCGTCGTGACCGCCGCGGCGAAGGACAACATCCTGCGGCTGGTCGAAACCGGCGTGGATCAGGGTGCAGAGCTTGTGGTCGATGGCCGCGATTTCAGCCTGCAAGGTTACGAGAACGGCTTTTTCGTCGGCCCGCACCTGTTCGACCATGTGACGACCGAGATGGACATCTACCGGCAGGAGATTTTCGGCCCGGTCCTGTCGATGGTGCGCGCGAACAGCTATGACGACGCAATCGGCATGGCGATGGACCACGAATACGGCAACGGCACCGCCATTTTCACCCGCGATGGCGACACGGCGCGCGATTTCGCGCATCGCATCAATATCGGGATGGTGGGGATCAACGTGCCGATCCCGGTGCCGCTGGCCTATCACACTTTCGGTGGTTGGAAGAAATCGGGCTTTGGCGATCTGAACCAGCACGGGCCGGACGCGTTCAAGTTCTACACCCGCACCAAGACCGTGACCTCGCGCTGGCCCAGCGGGATCAAGGAAGGTGCGGCCTTCAACTTCAAGGCCATGGACTAACGGAAAAGGCGGAGGGGGGTGCACCCCTCGCACCCCCCGCAGGATACTTGGACAAGGATGAAGGGGTCAGTCGCGCGCACCGTCGCGAATGTCGTTGGCATAGCCGTGGTTGTGGTCGCGATGTGCGGCCTCGTCCGCGCGCACCGCAATGATCAACTCGCGCAAGCGGGCATCGGGGGCCAGCTTCCAGTAGTCGATGGCCATTTGCGGGGCAGGCACGTTTTCGACAGCACCTTTGTCGACCTGTTCAAGGTATTGCGTGTAGCTGATGACGGCCTCTTCTTCCAGGTAACCCACCACGCGATGCGCGGTCTTCGGGGCGACAAGGTAAAGCACGAAATACAGGTTGAAGAACACGCCCTGCGCGATCAGGATAATCGCGCGTTCCAGCCAGTTGGGCTGGGCGATTTGAATAAAGGCCATCAGATGCATGCGCTCGTTTTCGGCTTCGTCCAGAAGCTCGCGGATCCAGCCCTGGTCGTCGCGAATACGGCGAATGGCCTTGAGGTGCTGCAACATGCCGCCCACCATGCCCGGCACGGCGGCGACGGTTTCCAGCACCACGGCACGGTGGCCGTAGCGCTTGGCGAAAAAGGCATCGGCGAAGACGCGCATGAATTTGACCACCCGCAGCGCGACCCGGTCCGACAGGTCGCGCGGGGCGTGGTGTTGGGTGAGGTTGATGTTTTGGTGTTCCTTGAAATCAAACATCGCAATCTCCTTTCTGATATACAGATGGGCGCGCGGGTCGGGCGCGCAACGGGTTGCGACGCTGTGCCCCATAGGCCGTGGGCGCTGGCGGCATGAGCGATCTGCAAATCCGACGCGAGGGGCGCGCGGGCCGCATCACGCTGGACCGGGGCCATGCGCTGAACGCACTGAGCTACGCGATGTGCCGCGCGATTGACGCGGCTTTGCTTGACTGGGCCGGGGATGATGCGGTCGCGCTGGTGGTGATTGACGCCACCGGTGACCGCGCGTTTTGCGCGGGCGGCGATCTGGGCGAAATGTATGCCACGGGTCGCGCGGGCGATCATTTGTATGGCCGCCGCTTCTGGGCCGATGAATACCGTATGAATGCCCGGATCGCGGACTACCGAAAACCCATCGTGACCTTGATGCAAGGCTATACGCTGGGCGGTGGCGTGGGGCTTGGCTGCCATGCCAGCCATCGGGTCGTGTGCGAGAGCAGCCGCATCGCCATGCCGGAATGCGCCGTCGGGATCATCCCGGATGTGGGTGGCTCTCGATTGCTTGCGCGTGCGCCGGGGCGGGCGGGGGCCTATCTGGGCCTGACCGGCGCGCGCATGGGGCCGGGTTGCGCGATCTGGGCGGGGTTCGCGGACAGGTTCGTGCCACGTGCGGATTGGGCGCGACTGTTGGCCGATCTGGTAGCGACGGGGGATGTGACCGCGATCCCGGCGCATTCCGCACCCGACAGTGCGCTTGCAGCGCAGGCGGCACGGATCGACCGGCTTTTCGCGGGGCGCACAGGGGCAGAGATCAGCGCCGCCTTGCAAGCCGATGACAGCGCCTTCGCGCAAGAGACGCGTGCGCTGTTATCGCGTGGTTCGCCCTTGGCGCAGGCTTGCGCGCTGGAGATACTGGCGAGGCTTGGCCCCGCGCCCGGAATTCGCGACGCTCTGGCGCAGGAATACCGTTTCACCCATCGCGCGACAGAGCGGTCGGATTTCCTGGAAGGCATTCGCGCCGCGATCATCGACAAGGACCGCCGCCCACGCTGGCGGCATGGCAGCTTGGCCGATGTGATTCAGGCAGAGGTTGAGGCTATGCTGGCACCGCTTGATGCGGCAGAACTGACATTCAAGACAGAGGGAGAGAGGCCATGAAAATCGGGTTTATCGGCTTGGGCAACATGGGCGCGCCGATGGCGGCCAACCTGGCCAAGGCGGGCCATGCGGTGGCGGGGTTCGACCTGGCCGCGCCTTGCCCCGATGGC